>NZ_KB894589.1:0-139786 GCF_000374545.1 Anaeromusa acidaminophila DSM 3853 | reverse complement strand
TGCCCGCTCCGCCGCTCATCGTGTCCTTGCCCGCTCCGCCGTCCAGCACATTGTCGCCGCTGTTGCCGGTCAGCACATTGGCCAGTCCGTTGCCGATTCCTGTACTCGCGCTTCCCTTCAGGATTAGGTTTTCTACGTTTTCGCCCAGCACAAAGTCCACCGTCGCTTGCACGAGATCGGTGCCTCCATTTACACCTTCCACTACAACATCGTCAACGGCATCGACAAAGTATGTATCGTCGCCGCTCCCGCCGACCATAGTATCCACTCCGGCTCCGCCATCCAGCACATCATTTCCGGCTCCGCCATCCAGCATATCGTTACCGTAGCCGCCAGTCAGTTTGTTGGCTCCCGAGCCGCCAACTAAACCCACGTTCCACGTCGCCGCCGATGCATCCACGTTCACGGCTCCCGTTCCTTGAATCGCTAATTTTTCGATTTCGTTGTTCGCCGCAAGGGTAAAGGTTCCGCTGGTGATCGTGCTGCCTAAAAAGACTCTATCTGTACCTTCCCCTGCCGCCTCATTCACCGTATCACCTAGACGATCAATCCAATAGAAGTCATTCCCGGTGCCTCCTGCCATCTTATCTGCGCCGGCTCCTCCATCCAGCAAATCATTACCACCGCCGCCAACAAGTTCATCATCTCCAGCTCCGCCTATCAGCCCGTCATTTCCGCTACCACCGATCAGTAGGTTTGCTCCGGGCCCGCCAGTAAGTTCTATCCCAACCGTCGTAACCGACGCATCCACATTCACGGCTCCCGTTGCCTCGACAATTATAGTTTCAACACCATCATTTTGTATAGTGAGCGTACCGCTTGCCCCCCTATACAAAATGCAGTCCCTTCCTTCGCCAGGGTTTTCAAATACCGTATCTTGGCCATCTATAATGTATGTATCGTCCCCGGCTCCGCCTGTCAGGATATCCTTGCCCAGACCGCCAACCAATACATTGTTGCCGCTGTTGCCAATTAGTTCATTGTCCAGCGCATTGCCAACTCCATTGACATTCCCGGTTCCTTCCAAGGTCAGATTTTCTACATTTGCTCCCAACGTGTACGTACTCCCGCTGGCCAACGTAGCCACTACCGTATCGGTGCCCGCGTTGAGACCTTCCGTTACCACGTCCAGCAGGTTGTCTACCTTATAGGTGTCATTGCCCGCTCCGCCGATCATCGTATCCGCCCCGGCTCCGCCGTCCAATACATTGTCGCCATTGTTGCCGGTCAGCACATTAGCCAGCTCATTGCCTATTCCTTCGACCGCGGCTCCCTGCAAGGTCAGATTCTCTACGTTTTTATACAAGCTAAAACTATTCGCCGTTGATATCACAAGATCGGTACCTTCATTAGTACCTTCTTGTACATAATCAAGCCAGTTATCTACAATGTACGTATCATTCCCGCGTCCGCCGTACATACTGTCCTCTCCGACTCCGCCATCCAGCACATCATTGCCAGCCCCGCCATACAATGCATCGTTACTAGCCCCACCATATAAAAAATTAGTGGTGGCATAGCTGCGCAGAGTATCCGAGTCATCGCCGCCGGTAACAGAAACTTTTGAGCCTGCCAAAATTCCCGGGATAAGGGTCTCAGCCGTATAAGAAAGATATTTACTAACCGCTACATTCAACCCGCTCATGTTCCAAACAACTTGATTACCCGAATCCTCCGTTTGGATGCTAGTAATCGTTCCTGTGGCTTGTCCATTTGCATCATAAGAAAAAGAGCCTGAAAAACGTTGAAATCTTTCTTGTGCATCTTCCCCTACGACTTGTGTATATTTAATTAAAATTTCAGAACTACTGCTTGAAACAATTCTTTCTCCCGAAACTGTAAAAGTATAAAAATCCACCCCCATAAGAAAACCAATAGTATGCTGGGAAAACCCTCTAAACGATGTAAGCGCTGCCATATTATCCCTCCAAGTAAATTATTACAATAAAAAGTAAATAAAACAGTTCCACATAATAAAAAAAAAATCCTTCTTTTCCCATTTTTTTCGGAAAAGAAGGATCTATTTAAGACTTTAGTCCCACATTTTTGCGTATGCGCCTTTTTTATTCAACAGTTCGTCATGCGTACCCTTTTCCACAATCTGACCGCGATGCATCACTAAGATACTGTCGCAGCGTTTGATCGTAGCCAGACGATGGGCGATCAAAATCAGCGTTCTATTTTGAGCAATTTGATTTAGATTCTTCATCAAAATATATTCCGACTCATAATCCAGCGCACTTGTCGCCTCATCAAAAATCAGCACCCGAGGATCTGTCAGCAAGGCCCGCGCCACGGCAATCCGTTGCCGCTGCCCGCCCGATAATGCAGAACCTCGTTCCCCGACCAGGGTCTCATACCCCTGCGCAAGGTCTGTAATAAAATCATGCGCCCCTGCCAGCCTGGCTGCATTCTCGACGTCCCCGTCGCTTGCCCAGGGATGCACGATGCGGATGTTTTCGCGGATGGTGCCTTGAAACAGCTCGCTCTCCTGGGTAACCACGCCAATCTGCCGCCGCAGCCAGGACGGCTCCACCTGTGCCAAATCCATGCCGTCAACCAGTACCTGCCCCGCTTCCGGCACATACAGGCGCTGCACCAGTTTAGCCAGGGTGCTTTTCCCGGACCCCGAAAGACCGACAATGCCCACGCACTTTCCTGCCGGAATTAAGGCCGAAACCTGCCGCAGAATCAGCGGAGCCTGCTCTTGATAGCGGAAGGAAACGCCGCGAAAACAGATCTCGCCGCGAACTTGTTTCAGCGTGGTCCGGTTCGGATTAAAGGCAGGTTCTCTTTCAGCCCCTAAAATGTCTTTTAGTTTGTTCATAGACACGGAAATCTGCTGGAACTGCTGCCACATCCCCAGCAGCCTTACAACCGGGCCGATTGCCAAGGCAGCAATCATTTGGAAGGCCACCAATTCGCCGACACTCATTTTGTCAGCCATAACCGCCTGCGCCCCAAACCATAAAATCAGCAGATTTAACACCATTTGTAAAAACTGGCTCAGGCTTCCCACCACATTGGTCAGATGATTAAGACGGAAGGACGCTTTATTAAAACGGGTCAGCAGTTCTTCCCATTTGCGGTGCACCAGCGGCTCCACCGCCATTGTTTTCACCGTTTCAATACCGGTAACCTGCTCAATTAAAAAGGACTGCATCTGAGTCCCCTGCTCGAAGCGCTCATTTAAGGCCCGTTGAAACAACGGCACCGCCACTAAATTCAGCACTAAAAAAACAGGAAGCGCCGCCAGCACCAGCAGGCTCAAGGTAACGCTGTAATAAAACAATACCCCAAAGTATACCAGAGCAAATAAAACATCGACACCGGTCATCACCGACACGCCGGTCAAAAACCGTCTTACCGTTTCCAGTTCCCTCACACGCCCCACAATATCGCCAGCCTGGACGCGCTCAAAATAAGCCAGCGGCAATTGCAGTAAATGCGAAATCAAACGATTGCTCAGCGCTGCATCAATGGCGCTTCCTGCATGGACCACAATCCAGGAGCGGAAATACGAGAAAATGCTCTGAAACACCGTTGCAAAAATCATGGCAATCATTAATACATCAAGAGTTTGCAAGCTGTGATGCACTAACACTTTGTCAATAATCACTTGCGTAAACATGGGCATGACCAGCCCAAAGCCCTGCAAGGCCAGCGATAAGCCGACTACTGCAAAAAACTGCCTGCGGTATTGCTTGAGGACAGAAGAAAACCAGCTAAAGTCAAACTTTGCAGCCTCTTTTTGTTCTCCCGCCCGCCCCAAAAGCAGGATATGCCCTGTTAACTTTTCTTTAAACTCCGGCCACATGAGCACCCGGGTCTGCGGTTCTCCTGGAATCGCCAGCCAAGCCTTGTCACCGTTAATTTGCAGCAGCAGCCCTGCATGTCCTTCAGAAATTTCAACAACCGCCGGCGTGGCCGGCGAATAATCGCCAGGCGCCTCGCACATTTGAATCAGCTTAGCTTTTAAGCCCAGGGATTTTGCCGCCCGCACCTGGGTAGACCAGTCCATTCCTTCCGGCCCTACCGCATACGCTCGCTGCAGCTGCTGATAATCAGCCGGAACCCCCAGCATTTGCGCCGCCTTAACCAGGCACAACAGGCCTTCGTCAATTCGTTCTTCCCCCATGTCTACCTCTCCCGCAGCGCTTCATTTTTGTATTGCCGGAACGGATCCAGGAAAAATTCGATAATCTGCTTTTCACGAATCTTGATTTCCGCGGTCACGCTCATTCCCGGCGAGAGGAAAACAGCGTTTCCATTCACAAGAATCTGATTCTGATCCAGCGCTAGAACCACACGGTATACCCGCCCTTTATCCTTGTCTTCTACCGCATCGGCCCCCACCTCGGAAATCGTCGCCGGCAAGGTGCCGTATTTTTGGAAGCTGAAGGTTTCCACCTTGACCTCCGCCTTTTGACCTGGATAAACAAAACCCACATCTTTGTTCGCCACCCAGGCTTCCACTTCCATTTCTGTTTCTTCCGGCACAATCACCATCAACGCCTGCGCTGCGGTTACAATGCCCCCTACGGTATGTATAGACAGCTGCGCCACCCTGCCGTCCACCGGCGAAACCACCTTGGACAAGCGCTCTTTTTCTGACGCCTTCTTGAGTTCTTCCGCGTACTCAACCCATTGCTTTTTGGTTTCCAAAAACTGACTTTGCACGTCCGCATTCCACTGCAGCGTCAACGCAGAAAGCGACTCTTCGCTTTGGGCCAGCACGGCCTGCTGCCGCCGGACCTCCGCCTCTTGGATTTTCATGTCATTTTCAAGCTCAATCCGTTTTGATCTATGATCCAGCAGCACAAACAGCGCGACCGCATTTTCCTCTACCAGTTTTTGAATGCGCTGTTCTTTTTCGGCGGCAATTTCATAAAGACTGCTCGATTTCTGCAAATTCGCCCGGGCGGAAGTAATGCCCGCCTCCGCCTGAATCACAGCTGCTTTGCCAGCTGCTAGTTTTGATTGATAATTGTTGACCCGGCTTGAATAAAGCTGCATTTGCACATCGATATCGCGCTGATCCAGTTCACTAGAAGCAGGCGGCATAAACGGCTGGCCGCTCGCTTCGGCACGCAGGCGCTCCAGCTGCAGCGCATAGTAGGCCGTATCATGGCGGATTCTGGCGAGATCCGCCCCAGACACAGTGGGGTCTAACTCCACCAGCACCTGCCCCTGGGTAACCCGCATACCATCTTTGACATGAATCGCCTTGACAATCCCCTTATCTTCGGCCTGTACTACTTTCACCTGTCCTGCCGGAATAATTTTACCCGGCGCAACGGCAACCTCATCCACGCTTCCCGCGATGGACCAAACCAGCACCAGAATTAAAAAGAGTACACTCGCCCACAAAAGCCCCCGTCTCCAGGGAGAGGGCGGCGTTTCCGACAATTCCAGCGCTGATGGCAAAAACTCACGCTCTGTTTGCTTCCAGAATCTATTTTCCGTTCTTTCCCACAACTTTCGCCACATATTCTTCATTTCTGCCACCCTTCGTACTGCAGGCGATACAGATGCGCATACAAACCATTGTTCTGCATCAATTCTTCTGCTGTTCCGCTTTCAATGATTTTTCCTTGATCCATCACGTAAATACAGTCACACTTCTGCAGCGTATGCAAACGATGCGCAATCATAATCACGGTCCGCCCCTGGACAATGTAATCCAGATTCTTCATAATGGCCTGCTCTGACGGATAATCAAGAGCGCTCGTCGCTTCGTCAAAAATAAGTACCTTAGGGTTGTTTAAAAGAGAACGCGCAATGGCAATCCGCTGGCGCTGTCCGCCCGACAACTGCCCGCCCCGCTCGCCGACTCTGGTATCATAGCCGTCCGCCAAAGACAAGATGAACGAATGGGCCCCCGCGATTTGAGCGGCCCTTACCACTTCATCCATCGAAGCCCCTGGTCTGCTCAAAGCAATATTGTCTCGAATGCTTCCTTGAAACAAGTAATTTTCCTGCAGCACTACGCCGATTTGGCGCCGCAGCGCCAAAGGCTCCCATGCCTCAACTTCCATGGGCCCCATCTGGATACTTCCCGCTTCCGGCAGGTACATGCGTTGCAGCAGCTTGGCAATGGTGCTTTTCCCTGAACCGGAACGCCCGACCAGACCGATGCAGCTTCCTTCTTTGATCTGCAGGGAAACCCCTTGCAGCACCGGCGGAAGCTGCGGCTGATAACGAAACACCACATCCTTCAGCACAATATCGCCGGAGAAGCGTTCCTCCTTGACGCCTTGACCCGTTCGAGGCTCCGGCGCCTGCCGCGTCAGATCCGCCAAACGCTCCGCCGCCATAAAAGTCTGCTGCATAGTCGGCCAAATCCCGATCAGGCGGAACAGCGGCCCGTACATCTGCTTAGAAATCATTTGCATGGCAATAAGCTGTCCGACCGTAAGTTCATTGGCAATTACCATTTTACCGCCAACCCAGAGCAGCACAAAGGACGCGCAATACTGCACAAGATTGCCCAGGCTCGAAGAAGCTACGGCAACCACGCTGTTTTCACAGGACGCTTTGGCCATTTTGGCAGTCATCTGTTCCCAGCGTTTCATAAATTGTGGTTCAATCGCCATCGCTTTGGCGGTCTGAATGCCGTTGATCATTTCCACCAAATAGGCATTGCTCTCTGTGCTGATCCCCCACATGGCCTCTGTTTTCTTTCGATAAACCGGAGTCAGCAAATAATGCTGCGCAATATAAATAGGAGCAGCCGCTAAAACAAGCAGCGTAAGGGTCGAGCTATACTGCCACATGACAAAAAGGAACACAAAGCCAAAAAGAAAGTCAATTCCTAAAAAGGGCGCAACACTGCTCAAAAATTCCCTGATTGAACTCAGCGAAGAAATGCGCAGCAGCGTATCTCCAATTCGCTTTGAGCGATGGTACGCCAGTGGCAGGGAAAGCAGGTGCCGTACCAGCCAGCTGCCCAAAATCACGTCAATCCGGTTTGTCGTATGCGCCAGCAAATACGTCCGCAGATACTGCATCCCGAACTGAAACCCCGCAAGCACCGCTGCCAGAACAATCAACACGTTCAGCGTTATCATGCCTTTATGAATAATGACCTTGTCGATAATTACCTGGGTGAATAACGGCACCACCAGGGCTACCAATTGCAGAAAAAAGGAGGCGACCAGCATTTCATAAAAATACTTGCGGAACCGTTGCAGCACTTGCCAGATCCAGCGCAGGCGCAAAGAACGCAACCACTGGGAGAGGCGGAACTGCTTCTCCAAAAACCAGCCTTCACCGCTCCAGCTGTCCAGCAGCTCCTCACGGCTTAATTGCTGCAGCGCCTCGACCTGCTGCGAATTCCACACCAGAAATTTTTCATCATTCTTCTGTAATACCGTTATGTACGAACCATTCCTCTGCTTCAGCAAGCAGGGGGACTGCAGCGATTCAAAGGTATACTCCCTCTCTATTCTCCGAAAGGCAATACCCGCAATTTTGGAAAACTTCCCGATAAACTCCTCTTCATTTTCTTCCGCCTTAAGGGCTTCCATTTTCCCGACGTATGGCGCTAGCTCTACCTTGAAGCACTGCGCGACAACACATACGCTTTGCCACAATTCATTCAATACAGGTTGGTCTGTTTCTTTCATATGCACCAGCCTTTGCTTGCAATAAATACAACAAGCCGGAGCTTGCCCCGGCTTGTTATATCCCTCCTAAAATCATCCACGACTACTTAAAACCATGTGATTTTATACTTATTTTACTATTTTGCACCATCTAAAAAGGAACTGTCAAGAAAAGGATTACGCCTTTCCTTACTATTATTTCTTTACAACACATGATTAAGTTTATTGCTTCCCTGTCTTCATAATGTGTGCTACATGGTCATATATTTCGCGAAAAGCAGGATATTTTTCAAATAAATATCTTGCTATAACTTGCATCAACTCAAAATCATTTTCATGGTCAATATCTAACACTGCCGTATCAAACATTTTTATTACATCGCATTTTCCTGCAAAAATTGTTTTTTCGCTTTCAAGAAATGATGGTGAATAGGCATATAATGATGCGTTCATATCATACAATACAGGAGCCTCTTGCCGTGTATTAAAATTAGAGCTAATAACACGTTCATAACCGCCAGCCGTTTTTTTAACCATATTAAAATAAGGATTGCGCCTCGCTCCGGTAACAGAAAAAACGACGTCTACCCGTGCAGATGCCTTTTTATCCACTAAATTTTTGATGTCCTCAACGGTCCTAAGAGGCGAAGTAATATCAAGATCAACTACCATATCATAGCCAACTTGTTTACGTTGCCGCATGAGGCTTAAACAATTGTTAATAACAGCAGTTTTAGGCGTGTCATCGGCAGCCAGCAGCGGCGCTCTATGTATTACATCAACCGCAAGCTTAAGCGTAAGCTTTTCAACCAGTTGGATCAAGTCAACACTATCAGTGTTCAACGCTATATCAAAATAAATATCCGGATTTTTTTTCACAAATAGGTCTATAGCCGAAACAGTATAAAAAACCAAAGGGTATCCTAAAAAGCTCTTTATATTCTTATTCTTCACTCCTTTTGAGCCAGCTCGTCCGCATATTGTAAACAGTACGTTCATAAGATTACAACTCTCCCTTGGATATTTTCAATACTTCAACTGCCCTCAGCAGATCATTGTCATTCTCTGCTTTGCCTTCAACTATATTAAAAAAATGTTCCAATTCTTTGAGTTGAAACGCATTTCTGTCTTCCCTTAGTGAGATAGTCCTGCCACTTTTTAACAATCGCACTTCCCCTGAAATCAAATCCCCAATAAGAGTATCTTCTTTCATAAAGAGCTGCACTTCCCTAATCGGCTGACGTCCAAAATAGTCAAGATGCACTTCCGCCATCATGCGCTCATATCTAGCTACATAAAGTGAAAGATCTTCACTGTCTATTTGCAAATCAGATACCTTTCCTTTAAGGTTTAACACTTCAACAGGACTGCCAAATAAATAGCATAAATAATCCCATTCATGAATTAAATCAATAGAAACCCCACCGCCTTGACTTCGGTGAGCACTGTAAGTTCTTCTATAATCCTCCCCCGGACGCCACTCCGGCAGATAACTTGAGCAAATACTTCTCGCACAATACACTTGCTCCAGATTCACTTCGTTTTTCAAGTACTGAATCACTTTTGTATAACGCAAAGGACATGCTACATAATACACGCCATCATCTCTGAAGGGAAGCACATCTAAATCTAAATTTGCACTGTCAAATACGGGTTTCTCAATAAACATATGCCTTGTTTTTCTTAGAAAACGTTTAACTGTTTCATAATGAAGATGTGTTGGATTCGTAACAAAAACCACATCATAATCATCTGGGACAGCTTCACTTTCAAAGTATACTTTATGAACTAGCTCGGAAACCGTTGCCTCTAAGGCCGCCCCTTTGCCGCTTCGAATTAAGTCAACAGAATAGGACAGATTGCGGTTATCTAAAATAGAAACCATATTTTTTAGATGTCTTCTTCCTATAGATCCTAATCCAACCATAGCAATCTTATAGAATTCCCGTCCCAAAACTACACCTCAATTCTATCGATTAGCTTAAGGATATCCCTATCTTTTTCAAAAGTATACTTCATTGTGCCTCCTTTTGCTACAACCTCAAAAAAATTCAAAATTTCATTGGCATAGGCATTCTCTACGACAAAACTGCTATAATCAGCCAACTGCTCAACAGCATGGTATACAACTTTGTTTTCATCCATCTTTTCATCAAAATTATATCTAAACAGCCCCGTAGGCGAACCATCCCATCGAAGATAGAATAGTTCTCCAAAAACCTCCAAATTCCGCACGGCTTTTCTGGAAACAATATCTACCGCCAAAACCCCCTTATGCCCAGTAGCATGTTGCACTAGCACAAGGTAATTATCATTATAGTTAACATCCAGAGATGATATTTTATCTTTTACAACCGTCATATCTACTATCTCACCAAAGGTATCTGTCAACCAAGGCAGTTCAATCGCAAATATCTCCCTACATCCACTTGAACGCTTATCACTAACAAAAAAGCCTTTATAATTTTCCCACGGATGCCAATCTGGCAGGTATTGCCCCACATGATACGTATAGTTTAGTTTACAAGAAACTTCTTGAGTTGCTTCCTTAATATATTTAATTTCTTCTCTATATAAGAAAGTAGAAGACAAAAATAATACTAGTTTTTTCTGCTTTGCCTGTTCAATGTTTTCCTTATATCCGTCCTCAACCAAATTGAGCTCCGTAAATACATGCAGGCCAGCTTGTAAACATTCGTTAATAATATAGTTATGCGAAAGCGGCGCAGTACACACAAATGCAGCTTCAACCGTTTCCGTTTGCAACAATTCTTTCAAACTGCAATAGGTAGGAATCTGCCATTGTGTCTCACAACTTTTCCGTCGCTCCGGATTATTATCTACGCCAATAATTTGAAGATCGTTATTGATTTTTCGCATTAAACGAATTCGACGATTCCCCATTGACCCTAGGCCAATTACTACAACTTTTTTCAAGTTCTTCAGCTCCTAACATTTCGGAACCATTTTAGTTTGTACTATTTCCAAAGCATCCTCTGCCCCTAGCAAAATCAACCAAAAACGTCCCAAAACTCTCCATTGGCACGCTCTAAATCCGCACGCTGACCAATATCAAGCCAATATTCTCTAACAGGAAAGATACTCACTGTCTGCTTATTGTGCAGTAATATATCAAATAAATTTGTCATATCAAAAAAAATTTCTTGGGGAATTAACTCTACTGCATCAGGTTCCAAGACATAAATTCCCGCATTTACAAAAAATTTCTGAACTGGTTTTTCGTCAATTGCTTGCAACTGTTCATTTTCCATCCGCACAACCCCATATGGAACTTGAAATGTATATTCACGTACGCACATCGTCGCAATTGCTTTTTGCTGCAAATGAAAATCTAGCAATTGTTGAAAATTTACTTTTGTCAGTAAATCACCATTCATCACGATGATAGGCTTAACCGGCTTTTCCGGCAACAGACTGATAGCGCCCGCCGTTCCTAGACGTTTAGTTTCTTGCAAATACTCAACCTGTACACCTAATGATTTCCCTGTGTTGAAATACTCTTGAATCATTTCTGCCTTGTAATTCACAGAAAGAAAAAATTTTTGGAATCCATATTCTTTAAAGTTTTCAATGATCGTCTCTAATAAAGGCTTCCCTCCCACAGGAATTAATGGCTTTGGACAATCCTTCGTCAATTCGCCCAGCCGACTGCCTAAACCGCCAGCCATCAAAACAACCCAATTATCATGCAATGGCACACTTAATAGCTCATCAAGCCGTTCTAAGCCTATAACACGATACTCTTCGTCCAGAACTGGCAGTTGCCGCAGCATCCGTTCGCGCATAATCCGCAAAACACGTTCACGCCCCTCACCGATTCTAATCGTGACAGGCTTAGAATTCATTACCTTTTCTACGGGATTACTTAAATCGCTTCCTTTCAAAATGGCCCGCCGGACATCTCCATCGGTTACGGTCCCTAAAAGCCGATCATTTTCGTCAACCACAAGTCCGATCTGCAGAGCACTTGCATCAATTATCTGCATTGCCTCTAATACCGTTACCTGCGGATGTAGCTTGACGCTTTGCCAATGTTTCATTTGACTCCCCTCGCATCTTTATTCATTGCATTGCAACACTCGTCCAGGCACACCTGCGACAACCGAGGCATCTACTACATTTTTCACGATCGCCGCCCCTGCAGCAATGGTACAATCCCTGCCAATATTCACCCCTTGAATCACAACCGCTCCCGCACCGACATGAGATCGTTCCCCAACGAAAACCCCGCCAGCCAACACCGCCCTTGACGCAATATGCGCATGGGCTGCAAGCACACAGTCATGCTCCACCAGAGCTCCTGTATTCACAATAACATTGTCGGCGATTTTAACGCCAGTCTGCAAATATGCCCCAGCCATAAGCTGAACTCCACTACCTAACTGAACATCTTTTCCCATAAATGCTGTAGGATGAATCAAATTCGGAAATAAATATCCTTGTGAATAAAAACATTGAAACAACTTTTCTCTTGTATTAGTTGCTCGAATCGAGCCTAGTGCATTTACAAGGCCTACCGAATCAGGATTATATTGCAACACTGTTTCGTCCGGACCTAATACCGGAATATCGAAAAATGCGTTCTTACCATATAGGTTCTTGTCAACATCGGTAACTCCAATAATCTGTTTGCCTTGTGAAAGCAATAAATCTGCCAACACCTTTGCATGTCCACCAGCACCTAAAAGAATAACTGGTTTTTCAAATTGCTTCATACGAGTTCATCCTCAGTATAATCCTTTAAAGCTCTTGTCCCAAGGTAATCCCAATACCGCTCAGGAGACACGCCATTTCCCGGCCGTTTTATGGTCAGGTTCTCTTTGGTAAAGATCTCACCCTCACAAATTTTCCGCCCAGCAACCAGACTTTTTCTGGCTGCCAATCGATTTTTTCGCTCGTGAAGTCCTGGCGCTTTAATACCATTACCTAAAGCCGACTCCATATTTCGCATTTCTTGTGTTAACTGCTTTAGCTCCGCCGGTTCAAGCGAAGCCTTGTGGTCAGGACCTGCCATTTGTTTATCTAGTGTAAAATGCTTTTCAAGCATGCATGCTCCAAGAGCCACCGCCCCAATTGAGACAGCCAACCCTTCCGTATGATCCGAGTAGCCTACCGGCAATCCAAAAGTGCTTTTCATTGCCTGCATGGCCAACAAGTTAACCTCTTCCATTGGCGCCGGATATTCCGTCGTACAATGAAGCAGAGTCACTCTCTGATGCAATAGCTGTTGCCCATCCTCAGAAATGTATGCATTATAAGCATCATCCCAGGTAAACTTTTCAGCCCCTATGCCCAAACTATATCCATACGCAAGTACTGCAAGCGCTTTTTCGATTTCGCCAACAGTAGCCATTCCTGTCGATAAAATAATTGGCAGTCCCGTCTTGGCCGCTTGCAATAAGAAAGGAGCATTCGTAAGGTCGCCTGAGGATATTTTTATGATTTTAAGTCCGCAAGAATCCACCAGAAAATTCAAACTATCTTCATCAAAAGGTGTTGCTAAAAATTCGATTCCCTTTTCCACACAATAGTTTTTAAGCTGCAAAAAATCGCTGGATCTCAGCTCAAGTTTTTGCAGCATTTCATATTGACCACTATTTTCTCTTGTGTTTTCCTGCTGATAGGCAGCTTTCGGAGCATAGCGCGTAACCAGCTTGTCGGATTTAAACGCTTGAAATTTAATCGCATTCGCTCCCGCATCTGCAGCTGCAGCCACCATTTTCATAGCAGTTTGCAAACACCCATTATGATTTACCCCTGCTTCGGCTATGATATAGGTCTCTCTTTTTTGCGTCACAATGCAACCTCTCCTACATTTTCCGCCGCCCTTAGCACGTCATTTAACACTGGCATGTCGAAAAATGTTTTTCGCAATAACTTTTCACTCACTATCGATGTTTTTAGCACTGCAAGGATTTTATCCGTACTTCTGCCATCACCAAAAAGCGAAATATCTTCTTGATTGATTTTGCGCAAAAATCCCTGGTCCATCGCTTGCAAAATAGCATTTTTGATATCTTCCGCGGATCGTTGACAATCCAAAACAGACAGCGCGCGTACCCTCCCTTTTTGACGATTGCCAATATTAATTGTTGGCTTTTTGAAAAAAGGCGCTTCAATAACACCGCTAGACGAATTTCCAATTACCAAGTCAGACTGCCGCAAAGCGCTAAAATACCGTAATTGCCCCAGCGACATCTGAAAACAAGCTCTTTTTCCTTGAGCACGTACATATTGTTGCAACCGTTGATTAATCTTCTGCCCGCAAACATCTGCATTAGCTCCGGTAAAAATCAATCCAGCTTCAGGATACTCGTCCATTGCTTGCAACAAAGCCTCTACCATTCTCATATTCTCTTGCTCGGCCAACAATGTTTCTGGATGAAGCGTAATTAGAAAATTTATCTTTCGAAAAGAAAATCCAAGTTCTTGTTCTAAATTCGCTTTGGAAAGCAATTGCAATTGCCGAATGCTTTCGATTCCAAGAGCGCCTACATTGAACACGTTGGCTGGTTGTTCCCCCATTTGAATAACGCGATTACGGTACTCTTCAGTTGCTGTAAAATGCAAGTGCGACATTTTGGTAATCGCATGCCGAATGCTCTCATCAAAAGCTCCTTCCGTTCGCTCTCCGCCATGAATATGTCCAATAGGCACGCCTAATAGCATTGCCGCTTGCGCAGCTGCAAGAATTTCATAACGATCTCCTAATAGCAGGACAATATCCGGCTGTAATCGCGCCATTGCCTCTGCCATCCCTAAAATACCCACGCCTACCGACTTTGCGATACCGACTGCACTATCACTCGATAGAAGCATATCAATCTTTGCATCAATAAGAAATCCGTCATTTTCAATCTGCCGATACGTTAACCCAAAAGCAGGCGACAAATGTGCCCCTGTAACTAGCAGCTGCAATACAAAGTTCCTATCTTGTTGAATGCCGCGCAATAACGGAAGAAGCAGTCCATATTCAGCTCTCGTCCCTGTCACAACACAGATCTTTTTCATGTTCTCACTCATGGTGTAAATTGGCACTGCTCGGAATATTTATTAGACGCTTCGAAATATCATCAGCTACCTCGCATGTCATGCGCGGACATGTCCGAAACATAGGCAGCGTATACATCAGATTCCAAACAGGCCTTCCCATTATGCCAGCGTCATTAAGAGCAGCTAAGACGGTATCGCGCTCCGCCGCCAGATCAGCATCCAATAAAATTGCATTCAACCAGTAATTGCTTTGGGCAAAACTTGGTTCTACAAAAAAAGAAATCCCCTCAACCCCTGCAAAAGCTTGACGGTATGTATCCGCCAGCTTGCGTTTTGCCTCTACAAAAGCTGGAAGCTGCTCCAATTGAGCACAGCCTAACGCTGCATTTATATTGGGTAAACGATAATTATAGCCGATTGCATCATGCTGAAATTCCCAGCGGTGCGGCACCTTGGCCTGGGTTGTCCAATGCTTGATTTTTTCACCTAACTCTTCATCATTGGTCAATACCGCCCCCCCGCCGCCGGTAGTAGCGATTTTGTTGCCATTGAAACTCACTGCTGAAACCAGGCCCCAATTCCCTGTATGTTTCCCCTTGTAAAAAGACCCCAGCGACTCCGCAGCGTCCTCCACCAAAACCAACTTGAACTCTTCGCAAACCGCCAAAAGCTCATCTAAATCCACTGGGTGTCCAAATGTGTGCATTGGCACAACCGCCCGAATACGCCGACCACTTTGTCGATTATAGCAGACATCGTTTTTTAGTAGAGCTATCTTTTGCAAATAGTCGCGTAACTTTTTTGCATCTACGCCCAGGGTGTTATACTCACTATCTACAAAATGGGGAACAGCTCCACAATAGCTCACCGCGTTTGCCGTCGCAATAAAGGTCAACGCTGGCATCAGAACTTCCTCATTTTGCTCCACACCAGCCGCTAAAAGCGAAATATGCAGCGCAGCCGTGCCATTTACTACCGCTACCGCGCGCTTAACACCAGTATATTCAGCTAGTTTCTCTTCAAATAAGTCAACGAACTTGCCAACCGAAGAAACCCAGCCCGTGTCTAAACATTCTTTGACATAAGACCATTCCGCTCCTGCAAAGTTTGGCTCATGAAGAGGAATAAAGCCTTTCTCTTTCGGCAAAATACTTTTCAACACGCCCAATAACTGAGAAATATCAACTTGTCCTTTTTTCATATATTATACACTTCCGTCTTGTAGCGCAGCAGGTTCTGCTGGTTAGAAAACCAAGCAATCGTTTCAGTAAGGCCTCTAGCAAAACCATCCTTACCTCCATAACTAGGTTCCCAGTCCAACAACCTTTTCGCCTTTTGGTTATCCGCCCAGAGCCGCTCCACTTCACTTTTTTCCGGGCGCAAACGAATTTCCTCCGTTTCTATTTCGATTTCCCGCCCCATCGTTTCTGCAATCAACTTCACCGTATCACCAATCGAAATTTCATAATTGCTGCCAATATTAATAACTTCGCCAACTGCTGCTGGTGACTTGGCGACTGCAATAAATCCGGCCACAGTGTCTTTAACATAGTTAAAATCTCTTGTCGGCGCTAAGGCGCCTAGGCGAATGCGTTGTTTGCCTGCAGCAATTTGCGTAATAACCGTCGGAATAACCGCCCGAGCTGACTGACGCGGACCATACGTATTAAAGGGCCGGATGATAGCCACCGGCGTATTGAAAGAATTGTAAAAAGACATGGCAATCTGATCCGCGCCAATCTTGCTTGCCGAGTATGGAGACTGCCCCTGTAATGGATGTTCTTCTGTTATCGGCACAAAACGGGCCGTTCCATATACCTCGCTGGTTGACGTATGAACAATCTTTTCCACCTTTAATTCCCGAGCAGCCTGTACCACATTTAATGTCCCTTTTATATTTGTATCCACATAAGTATCCGGCGAATGGTAGGAATAAGGAATGGCAATCAACGACGCTAAGTGCAGCACCACGTCACACCCCTGCATCGCCGTTTTGACGCCATGCGGATCTCGTATATCACCTGCAAAAACATCCAGCTCTTTTTTCACTTCTGCCGGCGCCTCTTCCAGCCACCCCCAAGAATTGAAAGAATTGTACATAACGAACGCCCTGACGTGAGCTCCTTGACGAACCAATTCTTCTGTCAAATGTGAGCCAATAAAACCATCCGCGCCGGTTACTAATACTTTTTTCCCTCTCATAAAGCTACTCCTTTCTATCAAAAAATTTATTTCAAAAACGTTATCCTGTACCTTTTACCACACTGCCAATCGTCCCTGCAATAATTCTCAGATCAAATAAGAAGGATCTATTGTCCAGGTAATATGCATCCAATTCAACTTTTTCTTCTAGCGAAATATCGTCGCGACCATTGATCTGCGCCCAGCCAGTAAGTCCAGGACGAATGGAAGCAACTCGCAAGCGGTTTCTCTTTTCACGCAAATCATACTGATTATATAATGCGGGCCTAGGTCCTACTATCGCCATATCGCCCTTGATAATATTAAGCAACTGAGGCAATTCATCAATACTGTACTTTCTAAGATAGTATCCAACTGCCGTTATATAAGACTGACTGTCAGTCAATTTTTCCGTCGCAACATTCGGAGTTCCCACTTGCATCGTTCGAAACTTATACATCGTGAACTCTTGATCATTAATACCAATTCGTCTTTGACAAAAGAAGATAGGCCCAGCAGACTCCAGACGAATAAGAACCATTACAATAAAAAAAAGCGGACTAAAAAAGCACAATGCCCCCAAAGACATAACTATATCAAATCCCCGTGAAAGCACCAAAAGTCTCCCCCTTACACTTTACCTCACAAAATTGTTCACCGCAAATGCCTCAAAAGAATTTCCCACATTTGGGGCAATGTTTTTTTATCATTAAATTCCTCTTCTATTCTTTTCCGAGCTTTCTCGCCCATCTTTTTTCTTTTTTCGTCATCACCAAGGATAACGCTTAACGCTTTCCCCAACTCACCAGGACAACCAACGGGAACGAGAAATCCGGTCTCTCCATCAAGCACCTCTTCCCGACAGCCCCGAATATCAGTTGCCACCACCGGCTTACACATCGCCATCGCCTCTAGAATTGACAAGGGTAATCCTTCCCGATAAGAAGGCAGCGTGAATACATCCATACAATTCAATACTTTCTCCACATCCGTGCGATGCCCTGCAAATATAACCTGCTCACGCAAATTTCTATTGTTCATTAACCACCCGTCAATATCCTCTTGAATTTTCGCATCACGATCTTTCGCTCGGTTGTCACCTACAATCAGCAGAACCGTCTCAGTCTGCTCTGCAGCAACTACCTTAAACGCTTCTAAAAGATCAAGCACACCCTTCTCCCGAACAATACGGCCAACAAAACCTATCACTTGAGCGTCCATCTCAATGCCCAACTCCTGGCGAATCTTCCACTTATCACTAATTGCATTGACAGTATCAAAACGGCTTAAACTAATACCATTATTCACATGATATAAGTTAGAAGCTGAAATAATATTTTCTTTCATTGCAGCTTGATAATCTTCCAAGCTGACTGTAACGACCACATCAGTACACCATTGCCCCATCAATTTTTCGAGGGCAATTACCATGTTTCTTTTCCACGGCACCATATTTTCATGAAAATAAAATCCGTGTGCAGTATAAATAATCAGCGGCACTCCGGCTAAGCGTGCTGCAATCCTGCCAAGAACACTCGCTATAGGAGTATGCACATGCACAACATCAAACTTTTCATTTTTCATATACCGCCACAAATTTAGTATGGCAAGCAAATGTTTCAGCGGTGCAATATGGCGGACAATTTCAATAGTCCTAATCCTATATCCTTTCTCTCGAAGCTCGGTTACGTCTGGACCGTCTGAACAAACAACCTCAACCTTAGCCCCTTCTTGTTCACATTTATTTATCCACGGCAATAAGATATTCTTTACAGTAAAGTCAACGGCACAAACCTGCAATACTTTTAGCTTCTTCACGGAAATCTCCTCAAAAACATACTAGCGAAAAAAACGCTTACACCTATTTTTTATTACCGCCAGCCCTTTCATTCGCCAAAACAGGCATCGTGAAAAAGGAGCCACTAAATAAAAAAATCGATTCTGATAATAATCAAAATAATTCCCTTGCTTCACGCAGCATTTAAAGTACTGAACTGCACATTCTTTTTGAATCTCTTGACCAAACGGTTCCATTTCTGCTGCGTGACTCAAAAAAGACAACCACGCCTCTTTTTCCTTTAACGAAAACCTCATGGTTTCCATGTTTTGAAGCAATGAAATCTCAGCATGAATTTCAAGTTCTCTAGCAGAAGGCTCTATCTTAAAAGCACTCAACGCTTCTTTATACACTTGTTTTAATACCTTTTGCCGTTTTTCCAGCTTACGATTGGCTTTAGCGGTTATGCTTTGTGCTGCTATTCGATACCGCAATAAGCAAAAAGGTAAGTTCTCCAATTTAGTCACAAGAGACAACTTGTTCCAAAGGCCATAATCTTCGCAAGCCTCATATTGGTCTTCATAAGCGAAGCCATGTTCCCGAAAAACCTTGCTTCGCATCAGAACGCTGGGATGAATCAATGCCGATTCAAACAGCTGTCGCGCCACAATCTCTCCGTGCATAAACGGCAATGAACTAGTCCGCCCTAGATACAACATTGAATTCAAAAACAAAAAAGCCTGCGATCCTAAAACCCCAATCTCCATATTCTTTTCCATATATGCAACTTGCATTTCCAGCCGGCGGCGACAAGAAATATCATCGGCATCCATGCGCGCAATGTAGCTCCCTTGAGCCAAGGCTATCCCGCGATTAAGGGAGAACACAATGCCGCGGTTTATCTCATTTTGATACAATTTAATGCGTTTGTCATTGAAAGAGTTTATAACATCAACGCTAGCGTCAGTGGAAGCATCATCAATGATAATAAATTCAAAATCAGTATACGATTGCTGTAGTATGCTCCGTATTGCGTCTCCCACATACTTCTCCGCATTATATACAGGCATAACAATAGAGACATTCATAATAGCCCCCTGCTAGAACTATAGTACAACCCATGAGGAAGGAAATAAATCATTCACTTTTATTTTCTTATGTCGGAACCATTTTCGAGGTGCAATTACCACTTTATTAGGATTGCTGTTTAACCAAGCTCCCCACCAGCTAAAGGTGCTATTAGCCATAATATTATGCTTGCAACGGCTCATTAGAATTAGTTCTTCATAGTCAAATAATCCCAATTCACGTCCAATGTACATTGCATTCGGCAATGGCAAGTTTTCCTTCGTCCATGTAATATCGTCCGAAAAGACTACATACTGTGGTTCCTTTACTAATCCTGTCATCTTTTCAATAGCGGCTTGATAGTATTCCCAAGAGCAAGTCCCATGCATAGCATTGGCTTTGGGATTAGAAACATAGTCTCCGCGTCGCACATGAATACTGACACTATTCTCAGGAAGGCTGCGGCTTATTGCAATGAGCTCTTCGCGTTCTTTAGGAATGGTTAGTTCACGCCGTAGATCATCCTCTATGGCACTGAAGTACTTATAGCTTTGCCAATACCCGTCCAACGTAATATTTTTCTTGCACAAGCCGCGTTCAAAAACAGTGCTGTCATAGTGATATTTTTTTTCAAAAAATAAACCGAACCACATTTCCAGCTTATCCGTATGCCTCGAGATGCGCTTTAAAATCGGCTCATACCATGCTTTAGGGCGGTCTTTTCTTGACAGCTCGATATTGTATTGGCAAACACTAGCCTCAAAGCCAGGCTTAATTTTCTGTTCGTACCATGATAAATCAAATGCCGCCGTTTCAGAATAATGCTTAGCCATTGCTCTCCCCAAAGCATACTGAAACATTTGGTTGCCTAACCCGCCATAAATTCTAACACAGAACATTCTACCCCTCGCTATCTTCTCTAAAACGCCAAGTCCAACCTTCCCATATATACTTGTATTGATACTGCGGCACATGTGTCTTAGAAAGTTCCTTCTGAATAGTTTCCATGTCTTTATCGGAAGAAGGCGAAACTTCATGAAACTGAACTTGGATATTTTCTATTTTCGAAATAAACCCTGTCTCAATTAATCGAGATAAAACCTCATATTCGCCGCCTTCAATATTTATCTTCATTAAATTAATTTTTTCAATTTTATGTTCTAACAAAAACTCAGCTATATCTACCACTTCAATAACCTGATACTTATTACCTTTGCGATAAATGGAAGAACCATCTTGGCTCAATTGAATATGTTCTTTACGAGAACGCCCACCAAGCGCCACCTCAAATACTTCAATTTTATCATTCCGCACAAATCGCTTGCGAATATTTTCAGCAAACTCTCCTACTGGCTCAAAAATCAAGATTCGACAATTATACCGAGAATAAATATCAGAGGCCCATTGCCCTTTATACCCGCCTACATCAAACACTACTGAATTAGGCTCCAGATCGTAGTCTAAACGCAAAGAATTGTCACCATCGATTAAGTTCCATTCGTATAATGCTTTATCTTGTATCGATGGCTTTAAAAAAGCCTTTGCTTTTCGGCAAGCTCGATATAGTATATTTAACACTGTTTACAGCTCCTATCTCACTTCCAGAATTTATCCTTCTTCCCCCATATGTAGCAAACCTGCTCATTCCAGTTAGGCTGCCAATAGACATCTTGAACGATAAATCCATTATCTTCAATTAGCTTCACCAGTTCTAAAAAAGTAGGATGCCAGATATGATGATCCTTATACTTATCAATGCCAATACAATTTAGTCCCATTTTAATTACGTCTTTAGCAACTTCTTTAAAGGTCACCTTTCCAGTACGCCCACCTTTTACAGTAAGTCCGACTAAAATATTACCATCATCTTTTAGCACTCTATATGCTTCTAACATCGCCATATCCGGGACATGGAAGTGATCAATTACAGATCGCATATGAACCCAATCAAATTGTTCATTAGTGAATGGAAGAAATTCCGCCATGCCACATATAAAATTCAACGGTCTTTCTAAACAAGTATACGCTTTTCTTTTGTTGGAAGTTACTTCATCTAAACACGACATACTAGGATCTATTGATATAAATTTAGTATCATCACTTAAAAATTGCCTGACCGTTCCAACTCCCCCGCCAACGTCCAAGATAGTTCCGCTTAAATGAAAGTGCTCGTATGTCGGACGATCATGATTAATTTCACTAATGAAATAGTTATAATCCCGTTCATTTCTCTCAATGTTTTCATACCCATCTTGTCCACAATCCCATTGGGAAAACCCTAACGAATTTTTAAAAAACACTCTGGCATCAAGAATCCCATTTGCATTTTTGAAGATTTCGCTGTTAGCATGCTTCTTCAAAATAGGATCTGCCAATATGTCCAAAACCCACTTTTCCAACTTAACCATCAATGCCAGCTCCTTCAGATAAGATTAACAAAAAATTTCCCTCTGTTTCAATTTTATTTATATTTCCGCTATTCGTCCCTTGTTACTATCTTCTTTATTTTTCACTCTAATATATATATAACCATCAACCACATTGCTATACAAATTCCGACTCCAATAGCACCCTTTATTCCTCCAAAATATCCAACGATAAAATCTAGACCTACACCAAAAAGTGATGTGATGATTTTTACTTTTCTTACCTCTCTTTGATTTCATTGTTGAAATACAACTGCATATATTTTAACATCTGCATTGGAAGCAATCCAACTTAAAGCCTACCGATCTCAAGATTGTTGAACCCACGAAAATATCCCCCAATTCGCAATTGGAATAGAAAATTCTTTTATTTTTTCCGAAACCGGAATTTGGCTATTTTCTATAATTTTTATATAGATACACTTCTTCAACGCAATATATTGCGATATTATTACACTTTTCGCGCAAGATAGTGTCAAGGAATGTTCTCAAAAACCATCGCACTTCGAAATAGCTAAGCGCTTTTACTCAACTGTTGTTGAATTTCGTTGATAAGCATAGGATTTATATAAGAACGCCCACTAGACCAGTCCTCGCTATATTCGATAAGATAGCTGGTCACTAGGCGAATGTAGGAATCCATACTTGGGAAAATGCCTACAACTTTAGTGCGACGGCGTATTTCCCTGTTTATCCGTTCCAGAAGATTGGTGGATGCAATTTTGCGAGCGTCATTTTGCCGGAAATTGAAGAATTGAAGGGTTTCTTCTAACCCTTCTTCCAAAGTGGCAATGGCTTGCGGATATTTGCTTTCATACTCGTTCATGAGCCAATCTACATATTTTGTAGCGCTGTCATAGTCCGGTTGGAGCCAAATCTGTTTTAGCTTTTCTGCAAAGTATTTCTTATCTCTACTGGAAACACACCCTAAAATATTACGCATAAAATGAACCTTGCATCGTTGCCAGGAGCAGCCGACAAAGGACTCGCGAGCCGCTTTGACCAATCCCTTATGAGCGTCGGATACCACTCAGACAAACCTTCTTTATGCCACGTTCTTTGAGGGTTTCAAATAGTTTAGTGTAATTAGCAGTTGACTCTTCATACATCGGTTCGCCAGCTAAAATGTCACGCTTGCCTTCTTTATTGATGCCTGTTTCTACCAAGACAGCCCTGTTTTTAACTGCGCGATTATCGCGGATCCGCTCGTAAAGAGCATCGACCCAAAGAACTGGATATGTGTTTTCCAGCTTACGCTGCCGAAATGCCTCCAAAAGAATTAACAATGTAAGAAGACCTCAAAACATCCTGATTTGATATAAAGGGCAAATAAAGACATTATGAAGTAGTTATATCAAACCGAAAATCGATATTGCAAGAGAATGGCTTCTGAACTCCGCATGCACTCGAATGTTATAGTGATATCCTCTATTCTACAAGAAAGATGCACATGAGCTATACTTTTTATGAAGTCCGCCTATCAGACTTCATTTTACAATCCACAAAGAAAAGCCCACTTATAATATAAACAAATATACTACTATAGTTATTTTCCCAGATACCGTGCACGAAATTTCTTCGCTATACGCAAAATTATGTTGTTTTCAGGAATATGTTCGCTTACATCAACAAAATTTCCATATACTTTCCCTGAATACTTTTTTGCAATCCCGTATGGCAATTGGCTTTTTGACATTGCAATATAATCCCCTGAATAAGACGTCACAATATAAGTCAAATATTTTGTAGTTTTTAATGTCTCTATTTCCGTTTCATAATCTTCGAATTTCACAAAATCTTCTTCGGCAACAAAGAAACAATTAGTATCTGTCATTGAAACTAACCGATATCCTTTTTCCTCTGCAATTCTCACTAATGCCGATGCAGAACACCCCATATTATTTTCCTTTTCTGGATATAAGTCAATCTCTGCCGGAATAGTTGGATTATATTCACATACAATTACAGCTGGGCGCATCTTATCAAGGCTAGCTAATACATAATAGTCGTTTGAATCTATGTCAATCGACAATAGGTCTATTTTTTCTAAATTAATATTACTATTTCGTAAAATCGACTCAATCGAATCATTTTTATCACACCCTACAAAAGCATTAATGCATGTACAACCATATTTTTTTGTGTTTTCAACAAGCTGATGATATTTTTTACGATCAGCTTCGATTAAAATACCCTGCCATTCATTTGTCCACAAATTAGCAGTATTTGATAAATGAAAACCGTCCCATGCTCCAAATTCGACACAAACTTTATTCTTAGCCCCTATTATTTCAAATATTTTATTTATAATTCCGTCCTCTCCGAATTGTGAGTAGGTATTAAAACTATACTTAGACAAATGTTCCTTGTTCATTATTTACAGCCCCTCTTTCATCATCAATACTAGTAATTTTATCAAGTCAACAAAATTTCTTTTCCTCTATTATTAACTCCCTTTTCACCATTTTAAATCGCATTTCTTTTTGCGGACTGGAAGAATGGCTAGTAAAATACTAGCTAGGAGATGTCCTAGGAGGTGTCCAATGAAACGCAAAAAATTTGATACAGAATAAATAAAGACCTTGTAAAGTTATACCTGAATAGAAGCCGGAGCTGTGAAAGTTAAGCTAACGAGATAGGTATCCATTCAAATTCAATTTGCAAATGGATTTGAATATATAATACCGATCCAGAGCAAGCCCTTCCGGGTTCAGAAATTCTGAAGCAGGATGAAGACGAGTTGAGAAAGGCCAATCGCCGCATCCACGAATTGGAATATGAGATCGCTATTTTAAGGCAGGCAGCGGTGTACTTCGTAAAGAACAGTCGGTATTATATATGATATGCGTTTTAAATTTGCTGTGCTGGAAGTACGCCGCGCTCAAGGAGTTTCAATAAGCGGTTATTCTACCTGGGTAAAAGCTGACTGCCCCCAACCGCATGCCAATGATACTGTGCTGGTGACGACTATTCGTAAAATTGAGCGTGAAAACGATGGGAACCATGGGGTTCAAAAAGTGTATGAAGAACTCCGGAAAGAAAGAAAGAAAGAAAGAAAGAAACATCTCCATATGAGCGCAGCAAGGTTCAGCGGATTACACCTAAAAACGGGATTAGAGCACAGATAAAAAGCAAATTCAAACCGCAAAAACCCAAAGCAGCTACTACTACTTCAAAAACCTTCCTTAATTTGCTGAATCAAACCTTTGACGTTACAAGAGTTAATAAGGTATGGTTGATATGTCAAAGCAAGTGGTAAATGGTCGCATGTGGCAGCCGTATTGGACTTAGCGTAGCAAAAAAACAGATGGTTTGACTACAACACCCTACGTCCAGTTTGGCCTGCCAGAAGATTAAAATATCGCTGATGAAGGACAAATTGGCCCAAGACTTAATTCACTATTCTGTTCAGGATCGCCAATATACATCCAACGAATATATGGAATCCTTTTCCGATTGCTCAAAAGAGCGCACGTCAAAAAACGCTCTTTTTCGTAGATCAACCAAACGGCCATGATTATTGGGAGTTGTATATAATACACGCAGACGACATAGCACGATAGGAGGCATTGCTCCGATAAAGTATGGGATTCGGAGAAATCAGCCACTTATAATGTGTCCGCGTAATCCAATACGTTCCAACGAGCTTCTCTTTCCAATTTACTCTCTTTTTACATTATCTTCTTGATTCATTCATTCTGTCTCCAGAATCTAAGATTCAGCATTATACCAGATCTTAAGAATCGAAGATGGTATAAGAGTGCTATAATTCCGCCCTTCATTGCAATAGGAAATACTGAAAAAAAGTATGGAATGGGGTTGAGAAAACGCCCATTCATCGGCTTAATCTTATATGTCCCTTGCACACCTGCAAAATACTTTGGAGAAGATCGCTCCGTTTTAGCTCCATATTCTGCAATCACTTGCAACACAAATGCACAATCACCCCAATCAAAACTCAATTTATTCATAGCTTTTCGAGCTGCCTCGGTCAAAAACAATCCATATATCATCGACGGGCACAGCTCTCTTAAAAAGGTAGAAATATCCATCGCAATGTCCCCACCCGTAAACACAGGAACATCAATCACTTCTTCGTTGAATGTATTCAGCTCTTTAACCGCATAACTAGAAAAAAACACTCCTTTGTTTTCAATTCGCGACAAATAATATTCCACACAATCTAAAGTCCTATCGTCATCATCAGCGGTCCACATAAAATATTTCCCAGTTGCCTTTTTTAATACAAATTGAAAATTGGCATAAGCTCCTATATTTATATTTTGCCTATAATACTGTATTCGCGAATCTTCACTCGAGTATTTTTTTATCACATCCAACACTCGTTCATCGGAAGAATTATTGTCAGAAATAATAATTTCAATATTCTTGTATGTTTGCTGAAGTAATGAAATCAATGCTCTTTCTAATCTTTCTGGCCGATTAAAAGTTGGAACTCCAATACTAACAAGCGGCGGATTCTTATGCACATCTATTTCCATCTTCAAATCACTCCTTCTTTCGAATTATTAGTAACTTTTTCATCACATCTCTTGCTTCTGGCAATACAGCCCCACCAAGTGCCAGTGAGCTCCCCCCCATAATAACTATTATAGCTATACTAACCTCCCATGTCTCTAACATAGGGTTCGGCAATAAAAATCTTCCCAGTCCGCCTAGAGCGAACATACACAGAAGCGCCGGCAATACATCCTTCCAATACCATGAAGCCAATTCTCCTGACAATAGTTTTCTATGCATTATTGGCAAGGTACAAAAAACATAGAAAAGATTCAGAATTAGCCATGCTCCAGCAGCACCTAGTGCCCCTTTCCAAAGTGCAAAAAAATAAATCGCAGGCACCAAAAAGCACACTGCTACTAAATTTACAATGAGTGTAAACGATGTCCACCCATAGGCCAATTGTGTCAAATAAGGTATATACATTAATCCATTAAACAAGTTGCCAAGTGCAAGAATAGACAGTATTGGAGCAACCGCATTTGCTATTTCTGTATTTTGCGTCCAAACAAGCAAGAAATGATCACTAAAAAAAACTAACACCATAACAACAGGAAGAATAATAAAGACTAATAACTGTGTGTACATATGATAGGTTTTCTTTACTTCTTCATATTCTCCACGAGCAACAGCTTCTGCAATACGTGGCGAAACAGCGGCAGCAACAGGTGTAAGAATGTAATGTATCCCGCCAGCGCTAATGCCGGCTAATGTATAGTATCCAAACTCGGTCAACGATAACCATTTTGAAAGCAACACTTTATCCGTCTGCGCCAACAACATTGCCGAAAATGTTATTCCTATTACACCACCCGCAAAAGAAGCAACTGATCGCAACGACATCCAGCTAAATTTGTCTGTAGTATCATTCGGCGGCAAACTACGATATAAAACGGCTCTTAAAGCCCATGCTTCAATGATGCTAACAACACTTTGAAAAACAAAAAAAGCTTCTATAGTAGGAGAAATCCAAATTAGTACTCCTAAAACGCCAGCTCCTTTTACTGTTGAAAAAAACAAAACATAGTAATTGTAGATCACTTGTTTTTGCAGTCCCAATATTCCGCTGCGATATAACCCTCCTAACCATCGAACAGCAAGCAATACACCAGAAAGTGAAAGAGCTTGACTTACTGTACTAATCGGCAATGAATCTACGTGCAACCAATTGACAGAAAGCCACTCGGATAAAGCAACTACAATTGCTGCAAGACATACAGCAATAACCATATAAACTCGTTCGATCGAGCATAATAGGTTTCTTATATCGCAAACACTATAACGACCTCCACAAAACCGAGCCATTTCACGATTCAATGTTTGTGAAAGCCCCATATCCAATAATACAGCCCAAGCCTGCAGTAATGCAAAAATTCCTATCAAGCCATATGCTTCTATCCCCAAATACTTTATATATAAAGGAATAAAGGCCATTCCCATTACTGCAGACCAGACACTTCCAACAAGATTTGACCTAATATTCTTATGAATTTTATTCACAATACACTCCCAAGATATTTACTCCTAATCCTTACTCTAAATTCCCAATATAAGGCTCTGCTTAGGGAACACCAAATTGTTGGCAGCATGAGCCGGAGAGGAAATCCCTACGATAATGCACCGATGGAATCCTTTTTCCGGTTGCTCAATGCAAAACACATCAAGAAACGATCTTTTTCGTCGATTAGCCAAGCGGTTATAAGTATTGGGAGTTGGATGGATTACTATAATACACGCAGACGACATAGCGCATTAGGAGGCATTTCTCCGTTAATGTATGAGATTCGGAGAAATCAGCCGTTTAATGTGTCCGCGTAATCCAATACGGTCCACTACGCCTTTACAAATCCCACAAATTAATATTACACTTATTCCTGCAATCGTCGATTTGTATCATTTCTTCTATTTCAGAATGATAGTTAGGATTCATTAATATAATTTCATTTACCCCCATCGCTAAAGCATCTTGTAAGCTAACAATAATATGCCCTGTTCCCGAAATAAAACTGCTCTGCTTTTTAGGATTAATATCAATAACAGCCTCTATATACTCCATATTGGGATCTAATAAATTTACAAAAGTAACCCCTTTCGCTCCAGCTCCCCATATTGCAACCTTCTTCTCCTTTGATTTCCAAAACGAAAGTTTTTCTTTCCATTGTCCAAGCAACTTGTCTTGGTTCATTTTATATTGCTTAGCTAACTCAAAAAGCCCTGTTTCTTTGAGTTCGAATGTTTGGATCGACTCAAATTTATCTTCCCTAAAATATACTGCCTCAAGCCACAAATACTGTCCTTCAAATACTTCACAGATTTTTAAAACTTCAAATCCTTGTTTCAAAAACAATTCCTTTAACGTTTGTTTAGAAAAATAAGAACAATGCTCATAAAAAAAATCTGTAATAACTTGATTTCTAAGAATCCATTCAACAGCTGGAGTTTCAAAAAAAAGTCGAACGCTTTTCCCTATCTCGCATGTTCTCTTTACATTTTCCAAAAAAGAAACAGGGTCTTCGATATGTTCAATAACATGCCTGCAAATTATTATATCTACAGGATACTCTCGAGAGTTCATTTCGCTGTAATATTCCGAAATAAAAACAATTCTATTATAGCCTGTTTTCTCTTCCGCTACGTTTTTATGGGCAGGATCAAAGCCAAAAAATCTAACATTTGGATTACTAATTTCTTTGCTTAACGCTTTTAAGAATGCACCTTGTCCGCAGCCGATCTCCAAAATTCTTTCATCACCAGTAACTCTCTCAGAGACATCTTCAGCCAGTCCCATAATATGTGAAACAAATTCCGGCGAATAATTTTGAGAATTCTCGTAACTAGTGTTGTATCTTAAACGTTCAGTCTCATAACTCGCGTTAAATATAAAATTGCATTGCATACATAAACATATTTCTAAATCCCCACGGTCCACACACCTTGCTTCCTCCCGCGTCTTAAATGGTACGTTTTGGTATATCGGAACATTGGACATCGAAACAATATTATACAGATCTCTTCCACAGCAACTAGGACATATTTCATTTACTAATTTCATTAGCTTTCCACCACGCAATCATTTCATCAATGCCTTGCTCTAAAGAATAATTTAACCCAAACCCCAATTCACTATTTAGCCGTGTTATATCGGCAACAACATTTTTATAATTTACAATTTCACTAAAAAAATCACACTCGTATTCCTCTATATTTAACTTGTTTATTACCATCTCAATGATATTTTGAATTTTCACTGGTTTACCTGATCCGATATTTATATTTCCTTCAACTGAACTAAAAAGTAACCTTGCAAGTGCTTCTGCAGCGTCCTTAACATATATATAATCAACCTCACGCTTTGGTTGTCTGCAGGCTACTTTGCCTTCTTTGCAAAGTTTCTCTATCGTACTAGTAATAAGCTTATTTCCCCCCTCATTAGGACCATATACATAAAATAACCGTCCCCATGCAGCGCTAACACCGAATTTATTGCAATAATAATGCAACAAATTTGAATATGTTAGTTTACAATATCCATATAGAGTGTCCGGAATACATGGTGATAGCCCCTCTATTAATATCGAATTATCCCATAAATATTCGGCGCAAGTACCTATACCTACAACACGTTTTCCTCCAAACTCCACAAAGTTTTTTAATAAGCCAATACTCGCACTTAACCATTCTAAATTATTACTTGATTCCCAATACTGTGAACCAGCAACATCCCATGCGCCATGTAATAAATAGGCCGCACGCAAGTCTTTCAATTCCTCCACAACTTTATCCATAGATAATAAGTCTATATTATGCCACACAACTGACTGATATGAACTACTTTCCGGTGTTTGATATTTTTTCCGAGAAAACACATGTATTTCTTTATCTTGAGAAGACAATTTATCTAAAATATACTTCCCAATAAATCCTGTGCCTCCAGTTACGATTACACGTTCTCTCAAAAACAAAACACACCTTTCACTATTTCTGATAGCATTCCTTATCTTTTTTCGAAATAACAATTGGTTTCAACGGCCATGAAATAGAAACTCCCTCATCGTTCCAGTATATCGTTTGTGCTGCTTCTGGATGATAAAATTCGCTTATCTGGTAGAAAACCATCGTCTCATTTTCTAAGGTTTGAAAGCCATGCGCCACTCCAGCCGGAATGTACAGCATTTTCCGATTAGAGCTAGTCAACTCAACTGCTTCCCATTTGCCAAAAGCAGGAGAACTATCTCTCACGTCCAAAATCACATCATAAATGGCTCCTGTAGTACACGAAACCAACTTTATCTCTTCATAAGGAGCTTTTTGAAAATGCATGCCCCTCAGCGTTCCACGTTTCGCATTAAAAGAGATACTGTTTTGAACAAACCTTGAACACAGACCTTTTTCTTCGAACTCCTTCGCACACCAGGTTCTTGCAAAAAAGCCTCGTTCATCTGCGATAGGCTCCGGCTCTACAATAAATGCTCCAGGTATGCTGGTTTCCGTTATGCGCATCAGATCACCTCAACATGCGGAATTGGTACGATGAATTTTCCACCCCAAGAGCGAATCCCTTCCATCTGTTTAACGATTTCCTCTTTTAAATTCCAGGGGAGAATCAGTACATAGTCCGGTTTTGTTGCTTTGATTTTATCCGGTGAAAAAACAGGAATTCTTGTTCCTGGCAAAAACCGTCCTTGCTTGTACGGATTTCGATCTACGGTATACTCCAAAAAGTCAGTTCTCACTCCGCAATAGTTTAACAACGTATTTCCCTTGGCAGGCGCCCCATATCCTACAATACATTTGCCTTGACTCTTTAAAGAAATCAGCAGGTGCAACAATTCTCGCTTTGATGCACAAACTTCCTCACCAAAATTTTTATATGTTCCCAGCAAATCAATGCCGGCTTTCTGCTCTTGAACTTTCATCAGACTTACACGCGCATTTATTTCATGACTCAGAGAATTTTTCTTGGTCGCAAAAATTCTTAGTGATCCGCCATGGGTCTGCAGTTCTTCTACATCGAATATTTTCAATCCATGCGCTGCAAATACTTTTTCTACCGTATAAAAGGATAAATACGAAAAATGCTCGTGATAAATCGTGTCAAACTGCCGCTGCTTTATCAGTTGCAGCAAATGAGGAAACTCCATGGTAATAACCCCATCGTCCGCAAGTAAAATTTCCATTCCGGCGACAAAATCATTAATGTCTGGTACATGCGCTAATACGTTGTTGCCTAAAAGTACATCTGCCTGTTTGCCTTTTGCTTTTAGCTTCCTGGCTAATGCACGTCCAAAAAAGCCAACATGGGAATCAATCCCCTTGGCAATTGCCTCTTTAGCAACATTCTGGGCTGGTTCAATTCCCAATACCGAAAATCCATCATTCTTAAAGTACTGGAGTAAGTACCCGTCATTGCTTGCAATCTCGACAATTTGACTTTCCCGTTTTAACGAGAATCTTCTTTGCATCATTTGCGTGTACTCTTTGGCATGGGCCAACCACGATTCCGAATAAGAACTGAAGTAAGCATAATCGCTAAAAATAGCTTCCGGGCTTGCAAATTCTTCGAGTTGCACTAAAAAGCACTCACTACATACATAGGTTTTTAATGGATAAAAGGTTTCTCCATTTACCAGTTCTTCTTGTTTAATATATGCATTAGACAATGGAGACATCCCTAAGTCAACAAAAGTCTGTTGCAATTTACTCCCACAAAAACGGCATTTTTTCTCTTTCATATTCCTCATCCCACTTGTCCTATTTTCGTAAGGTATTGTTCAATCTGCGCCAACGTAGCTGCCCGCACATCTCTTTTCTCTTTATTATAATACATTTTATACCACTCCACCGTCATCATCACTGTCTCTTCCATTGACAAAACCGCTTCCCAACCAAGGTTCACTTTTGCCTTGGTTGAATCCAGCCTCAAATAATTAGCTTCATGAAATAATTGCGTGCCGGTACGTTCCCACTCTGCGTCCGCCCCCCATAAATGCTTAATTTGATTTATAACTTTTCTTACAGACCATTCCCCGTGGTAAGACGGACCAAAGTTCCACGCACCAATTGCACTATCCTCCTTATTGTACAAGCGATTAGCTAATAATAAATATCCTCGCAGCGGCTCTAACACATGTTGCCAGGGACGCACCGCGTCCGGATATCGAATCTTCAATTTTTCCTTCGCCATAATCGCTCTAATGAAATCAGGAATAAGCCGGTCTTTTCCCCAATCTCCTCCGCCAATTACATTACCTGCTCGAGCTGTTGCAATTCGAGGATAATCATCATTCATTGAGGAAAAGTAGGACTCCCGATAAGCGGCAGTTATTAATTCAGAGCAAGCCTTGCTATTGGAATACGGGTCTCTTCCGCCAAGTGATTCATTTTCCCGGTATCCCCACAACCACTCTTTGTTCTCGTAACACTTGTCTGTGGTAATATTAACTACTGCTTTAACAGACTCGCTTGCTCTTATACTCTCAAGTAAGTTTATAGTCCCCATAATATTAGTGCTATATGTGTTCACAGGATCTCGGTAGCCTTCCAAAACCATAGGCTGTGCCGCCAAGTGAAACACCACTTCCGGCTTTATTTCGAAAATAACAGCTTTCAATCTTTCTAAATCGCAAATATCCCCGATGAAAGACTCCATCAATTCATAGGTCTTGCATTCTTGAAATAAGCTAGGCGATGTTGGGGGGCGAAGCGAATATCCTGCAACATTAGCCCCCAAGGAAGACAACCATAAAGAAAGCCATGCACCTTTAAATCCAGTATGACCGGTTATAAGAACGCGTTTTCCCCTCCAGAAATTCATTTCATCCATAAATTCTCCTTCTAACCCCACAATTTCCAAGGAGCCTCGCCTGATTTCCAAAAGTTTTCTAACAAGGTTTTATCACGCATCGTGTCCATTGACTGCCAAAATCCGCTATGTTTATATGCTTGCAACTGATTGTTATTAGCTAATTTCTCCAATGGTTCTTTTTCTAAAAAAGTCTCGTCTCCATCAATGTAATCAAAGATCTCCGGCTCAAAGACAAAAAAGCCCCCGCTGATATAACCACAATCCCCTAACGGTTTTTCACGAAATCCCACAACTTGATTTTGCTCGTCAATCTGCAATGATCCGTATCGTCCCGCTGGTTGAATGGAGGTCACCGTACCTATTTTTCCATGCAGCTTATGGGATTCATATAATTTATGTAAATCAATGTCACTGACTCCATCACCATACGTAAGCATAAAGGTTTCATTGCCGACATACTTCTGAATGCGTTTTACTCTCCCGCCCGTCATTGTTTCCATGCCTGTATTCACCAATGTGACCATCCACGGTTCTGCGGTTTGATTATGTATAACTTGCTGATTTCCTTCGCGAAAATCAAAGGTTATATCTGATTCATGCAAAAAATAATGTGCAAAATACTCTTTAATGTAATACCCCTTATACCCCAAGCAAATAATAAATTCATTAAACCCAAAATGAGAATAAATTTTCATTATATGCCACAAAATAGGCCTGCCACCGATCTCAATCATTGGTTTCGGCTTTAAATGCGACTCTTCACTAATACGTGTCCCAAAACCACCTGCTAAGATGACTACCTTCACAACGTCTCGCCTCTTTCGTAATACTCTTGATACCATCTATACGTTTGTTGCAAACCATCTTCAAGCGAAATAGAAGCTTTCCACCCAAGACTATGAATATAGTTTGTATCATTTACTTTCACAGGCGTCCCATCCGGTTTAGAGGTGTCAAATACAATTTCCCCATTATACCCCACAGCCGTAGCCACCAGGTTGGCCAACTCACGAATGCTCGTTCCTATTCCGGTTCCAATATTAACAATTTTACTCTCTTGGTAGTTTTTCATTAAAAAGACACAGGCTTCAGCCAAATCATCTACATACAAAAATTCGCGTATCGGTGTTCCGGTTCCCCATACCACGACCTGCTGAGCCCCGTCTCTTTTGGCATCATGGAACTTTCTGATTAACGCCGGCAATACATGTGAGTTTTCCAAGTCAAAGTTATCAAATGGTCCATACAGGTTTGTCGGCATTACGGAAATAAACGCTGTCCCATATTGCGCATTATAGGCTTGGCACATTTTTATGCCGGCAATCTTAGCGATTGCATATGCATCGTTTGTAGGCTCCAGCGGTCCTGTCAGAAGGGCTTCCTCTTTTATTGGCTGCTCAGCCAGCTTAGGATAGATACATGAGCTTCCTAGAAAAAGTAATTTTTTCACTCCCGTTTTCCATGCTTGGTGAATAATGTTGCTTTCAATCATGAGATTCTCATAAATAAACTCAGCAGGTCTTGTAGAGTTTGCCCAAATACCGCCTACTTTAGCCGCTGCCAAAAATACATACTCCGGCTTTTCCTGCTCAAAAAATTGTTTCACCGCATTTTGCTCAGTCAAACCAACTTCTTTTCTTGTAACAGTTACTATATTTTGATACCCTTGCGATTTTAATTGGCGTACTAATGCAGAACCCACTAGGCCATTATGGCCAGCCACGTATATCTTGGAATCACTGTTCATAAATTACGCTCCTTATTCATGATACTGGTGAATTTCAAAGCCATTATTTTGGCAAAGCAAGTCTCTTTTTGCCTCTACTAAATCTTTCTTCACCATCATATGCACCAATTCATCAAGCGAGGTACTCGGAAGCCACCCCAATTTTGTTTTCGCTTTCGCTGCATCACCTAGCAGCAGCTCTACTTCTGTCGGCCTAAAATAGCGCGGATCAACTTCCACTACTACAGTTCCTGTTGCTTTATCAATGCCGCGTTCATTTACGCCCTGTCCCTGCCATAAAAGTTCCATGCCCACTTCAGCAAACGCCTTTTCCACAAATGAACGCACCGTTTGCGTAACACCGGTTGCAATCACAAAGTCTTCCGCCTTATCCTGCTGCAGCATTAACCACATGGCTTCCACATAGTCTTTGGCAAAGCCCCAGTCCCTTTTTGCATCCAAATTTCCCAGATAAAGCTTATTTTGCAAGCCCAAATGAATGCGAGCAACCGCCCTGGTAATCTTGCGCGTCACAAAGGTTTCGCCTCGAATCGGCGATTCATGATTGAACAAAATACCGTTGCAAGCATAGATACCATACGCTTCACGATAGTTAACGGTAATCCAGTAACCATATAATTTCGCAACGGCATACGGGCTGCGCGGATAAAAAGGTGTAGTTTCTTTTTGCGGGGTTTCCTGCACCAGCCCGTATAGTTCACTGGTTGACGCCTGATAAAAGCGCGTCTTTTTCTCTAAGCCAAGAATACGGATAGCTTCTAAAATGCGTAACGTTCCAAGAGCATCCACGTTAGCCGTGTACTCAGGCGTATCAAACGACACCTGCACATGGCTTTGAGCGGCAAGATTGTAGATTTCATCCGGCTGGACTTGTTGAATAATACGAATCAGATTGGTCGAGTCCGTCATATCTCCATAATGCAAAAAAAAGTGTACTCCACTTTCATGCTTATCCCGATATAAATGATCAATACGATCCGTATTAAACAAGGAAGATCGTCGCTTTATTCCGTGAACTTCATAGCCCTTGTCCAATAATAGTTCTGCCAAATATGCCCCATCTTGCCCCGTTATACCTGTAATAATCGCCTTTTTCATTTTTCCTCCGACTTTACATAAGTATAGTGCTTAAGTTTTTACATGGCATTTATACGCTGGTACTAGTTCATGCAAAATTTCAAATACCTCCTTCAATGAGTTGCACACGCTTAATTTCTTCAGAGCATCTTTCAATATTTCACCCTCAATAGAGCGAATATTGGCAATAAACACCTTGGCGTGACACGTTGCCTTTGTTCCTTCTTCTGCAGTCAATAATTCTTCAAACATTTTTTCTCCTGGCCTGAGTCCACAAAATTCAATGGAAATGTCCTCGTATGGTTTCAAGCCAGATAGCTCGATTAAATCCTTTGCCATATCCAAAATATTAACAGGTTCTCCCATATCTAAAACAAATACTTCGCCCCCTGTCGACTGTGAGCCAGCCTGCAACACAAGTTGAGCTGCTTCCGGAATAGTCATAAAATACCGACTCATATCCGGGTGGGTAATTGTCAAAGGTCCGCCTTGCTTAATCTGCCGTTGGAACAACGGAACAACGCTTCCTCTGCTTCCTAAAACATTGCCAAACCGAACTGCCGCATAGGTTGTATTGTCTGCCAGGCCATTGAAGTAACAAATAATCAATTCTGCAACGCGCTTTGTCGCCCCCATTACGCTGGTTGGATTGACTGCTTTATCCGTCGAAATCAAAATAAACCGTTCTACATTGTATTTCATAGCAGTTCGAGCCACGGAATATGTTCCGAAGATATTATTACGAATCGCTTCATTGGGCTGCAGTTCCATCAAAGGCACATGCTTGTGCGCCGCCGCATGAAAAATAACTTGAGGGTGAATCTGAGAAAAGACTTCGTTCATTCGACCCTCATCCCGCACATCAGCAATAACCGTACGGAATACACCATCTGGAAAGTCTGCTTTTAACGCTAAATGCGTTTCATATATGCTGTTCTCCCCTCGTCCCAATAAGATCAGCTCTCGGGGCTGAAACACCATAATTTGGCGACACAGTTCCGAGCCAATAGAGCCGCCTGCACCTGTAACCAAAACACGCTTATCTGTTAAATACCCGGAAATTTCGGTCTGTTCTAACTCCACGGGTTCTCTGCGCAACAAATCTTCTAAATTCAAATCCCGCACTTGCTTTAGCGAAACCTGCCCATCAATTAGTTCGTAAATCCCAGGCACAATTCGCACCCGGCAATTTGTCTCTTTGCATTTTTGTGAAATTTCACGAATTTTTTTACCACCGACTGAAGGCATGGCAATGATAATTTCATCAATTTCATTTGCTACAACAACTTGAAGCAAATCTTTCGTGCCTCCTAGAACCGGAACGCCAAATAAACTTTGTTTCTTCTTAAAATCCGAATCATCAAGAAAGCCTACCAATCTCTTTGCCTCAGTTACCTGGCCTTTTAATTCTCGTGCGATAACAGCCCCAGCGTCACCCGCTCCAATAATCAATACTGATGTCTCTGCTTTCTTGCGCTGCGCTCTAATCCTAAAATAATAATAGACCCGTAGGAATAAACGGCTAACCCCAATTCCCCCAATGTTCAAAATCCAGCTAATGATATAGACGCTTCGAGGGAGTGTGCAATCCGCAAAAAAAGAATAAGCCACGCTCAAAAGACTTCCTATGCTTACCGCACACACAATTACAATCAACTCATGAATGCTGGCATACTGCCAAAGAATTCGATACAAACCAAGAAAGTAGCAGCAGACAATGTTGATTCCAACAACCGCTCCCACTACGAGTTCATAATTTCTTGAAAACACCATAGGAATCAGGCCATCCTCAAATCGTAACGAAAATCCAAGCCAGGGCGTAGCAGCAACAATAGCTGCATCGCAGACTATTAACAATATCATCAATAAAGTCCGTTTCAACGATAGCCCCCCTAGCGCTCTTTTTAAAAGAAAACTATATCTATTCATTTCATTCTTCTTGTAGAGCCTTCTCTGCTTTTAGTTCCAAATACATCCCTACCGTCGAAATTCCAACCAAAAACCAATACATACGAATCACTACGGCATTTCCAAAATTATACTCCGTCATGCCTTGTATAAGCAAACCAATGGTCAAATAAAACAGCATCTCTCCCCAAATACTTTTTCGAGCAACACCTTTCCAGGCTTCTTTAAGTATCACCCAAAACATGTAAATAAACGCCAAAATTCCCAGCATCCCCTGCTCTGCCAGGATTTGAAAGAAATTACTATGCGCATGTCCCAGCCGTTCTTTAGCTAAAGGCGATATATAGGTAGTAAGATATTGAAAAGCGAAGTTTTCGGCTCCCACACCTGTCAGAGGATAATCCAAAAACATCTGCCATGCACTTTTCCACAACAAGAGCCTCTCTGAGTTAGACTGGTAATCCAACATAAAAATCGTCATCAATCTATTTATTATATCATAATACTGATTTACTATAATTAATAAAACGGAACCAGCGATGCACCCAATTAGAACATTTTTTTTATTTTCCTTAAAATTAGTCATTACTATCAAGCCAACGGAGACAGCAACAGCAATCCAGGCTCCCCGCGTACGATTAAACACAAGTGCCGCTAACCCCAAAAAAAGCCCAAGCAACGCAGCCCAGCAGAAAACTTTGTTTTTCTCCTCTCGTCCCCAGGCTTTTATTGCTAGGATCGTCAAAAGTGGAATCCATTGAGAAAAAATCCCTGCCATCATCATTGCATTTGAAAAAAATCCATCGGGACTAGCTCCATTAACCTTTTGCCAAATAATGCCGAGTTCGGCAACACAAAGAGAAATTCCAGCTAAACCCAGCAATCCATAAAGATCTCGCTGGCTCGTAGCAATTAATGCAACGAAAAAAAACGGAGCCATCCTTACAAAATACGCCCCTGCTCGATCAATCGCAGCTATAGGTTGCTGAGAAAAAGCCGCAGAAAGCAATGCGGTAATAATAAATAACCCCGCCCCTTTAATGATTGGTCTATTAATTAATGCACTTGAAAGTTCCCCTCGATACAGCATCATTAAAACAAAAACAAAGGTAAGTCCCAGCGCAATATTAATACCTGCGATAGAAATGGAAGACACCGCCGCAAAAAAAGCCAAACTATAAAATGCCCAGTTTTTCATTTTAAGCATCATACGAATAATCTGCACCTCACTTAAGAGTTTCACCGTCATGTAAGCCACTCCAAAGGCCAATGGTTTTCTTAATACCAGCTTATAGTATAGTCAATGCCCAGCTCAAAAAGCGATAAATGTTTTCATTATTCTCTTCAACACTAAAGTCTTCTCCTACTAACGGTAGATACTCCGGCGCAACCATGGCGTCTCCGGTTTTCATAAATAGCTTATTTAACTTATTTTCTAGCTCGCTATGTTTTATGCTGTATGTTTGCATCTCTCGAAGATTAGCGCCATTGTCATATTCAAAAACCCCCGGAAGCTTTCTATACCAAGCATGCCCAAAAGTCAAAACATTTTTCCCGCCGCTAATTGCCTCCCATCCTACGGTTCCTACTAAAGTAGCAACAAATTGTGACTTACGAATTAAATCATACGTATTTATGTCCCCCTTCAACAATACGGCTTTAGGGTTTAAAGCCAGGCGTCGAAAAAAATACTTATCACGCATAAAATAGTTCTGCCCCGGATACTCTTTTACATATATTTTCCACTCTTCAGGAATAAACTCAGCGAGATGTTCTAACGCTAATAATTGGTTCGAATACCCATTGCTAAGCATGGATGTAGTCATCTCCGGTTGAAGATGTAAAGGAAAATACACATATTTACAGTTATTATCTATTTCTTGATTAAAGAAACGCTCACGACTTTTTAAATACGCCCTCTTTCGCTGCCGCTCTATCCCATTCTGAGAACACCTCAGATATAGAAATTCCTGTAAATCTTCATATTTCGCCCAAGACTGTTTCATTTTCAAAATTCGTCTATTTAACTTTTTCTGCAGGGACTGTTTAGGCCTATACTTTTTTTCCCACCCCACCCCATAATAAAACCAGTTTTTCTCGAATTTGTTTTCTATTTTTTCATTCCCTACTTGCTCATGGTACTCAGGAAGGGTAGAAAAAATACCAAAATCATTAATATCTGTCAGGTAAAAAAAGCGATTAGCAAACTGCGTTTGCCGCAATATTAAAACTTTCACCTGGAGCTTTTTGGCTACTAAATAAAGCAAATAATTGCCGGGTCCATGAGGAATATCATCCATAAGAATTAATTCAATCTTATTTTTTTGAACCAAGGTATAGAAATAAGCCAAGAGAAAATGCGCCGCATTTACACACTCATAATACGGACTGTGACGAAATAAAAAATTTCGAGAAAACAGATCTAGAATAACGTCCATATGCTTCTGTATGTATGAAGCCATTTCTGCATTATAATTTTTAAAAGAAAATTCTTCCGGCCTGCGAAATAAATCCATCCAATCAAGGGTCTGTTTTGTCGCGTATGGTCCTTCTGGCGTTCCAAACCACTCACAAACGTCAATACTTCCCTCGTTCTGCAATTTTTTTATAGCATCACAACTAAGAAAATTATCAAATCCCCAAACAATTGTCTTCATTCTTTCTCCTCTTTATCAAGCTCATAAAAAGTTCTTCCATCTTGCCCGCCATATGTTCTTTGGTATATAAATTCAGAACACGTTCACGTGCATGGCTACCCATACACTCTCGCTCTGATGATTTCATGTTTACGATTTGTTGCAATCCGTCCGCAATATCCTGCGCCTTCGGTTGAACAACCAGCCCGCAGGCTTCAACAACAATTTCTGCTGGCCCCCCCAAATCGGTGACAATAACCGGCCTTTTCAAGTTCATTGCCTCACAAACAGTCAAGCCAAAGGACTCTCTTTCAACATTGGGAACTAGTACAATATCCATCCCCATCATTTTGTCCGATACATCTTTGGCAAATCCCATAACGTGAACATACTCGTGCAGTTGTTCCTTTTCGATTTTTTTTGCGATCTCTTCAAAATACTTTTCTTCAACAACATCACCAAATATATACAAATGTGCACATGATTTCATGTTTTTGCGCAAAATAGAAATGGCCTCCACCGCCAAATGAATGCCTTTTTGATAGCAAATTCGCGAAAAAACGCCAATTGCAAATTCATCGTTTTCAAGATTTAACTCTTTACGAATTGTCGCTCTCGTTTCCTCTGCGAAGTAGGCTTCTGAAACATCTATTCCATTATATACCAAGGGACTCTTTTTTTCGTCAACAAATGGATTTTTTTGTAAGAAATCCATCTGCACGGTGCGAGAAATGCAAACAGACGCATCCAACTGAGTATAAAACCATTTATGAAAACAATCCTTGTGAATTTTTCGGTTCAAGTCATGCCGAGTACTGCAAACAATATAATTTCCTCGCCACAAAAAGCGGCTAAGAATCGCAACCCATGCATCCTTCCCTCCATGAATATGCACAATATCATATTTATTATCAATGATTAGCTGATGCAATTTAAAAATATGCCGATAGGATAACGCATCTTTTTTTAAAGGCCAATGATGCACTAGACACAATGAGTCAAATCTTTTCGTAACAGGCAAATCTCGCGTCAATAAATGAACACAATGCCCCCGTTCCTGCATGCCTTTAATAAGATTTTCCATATATTGAGCAGTTCCCGCCCAGCCGGCCATAGGCAATATCTCTAAGATTTTCATCGTCTAGCCTCTCTACATCCCAACACTTCCGATGCAGCTTTAAAAACCTCTTCTATGCCAATTTTTTCAACACAGTATTTCATCGGACACTGCTCTGGCGTACTAACGCTTGGACACTCCAGTAAATTATGTTCTATTACATACTTTTTTTTACACAAAGGAGCCCAGCGCTTAGCCGACACGCACCGAAAAATACCAATAATCGGCACTCCGGTCGTAGCAGCAATATGCATGCCTCCGGTATCAATGGTAATCAAAAGATCAATTTGCCTGCAAAGTGCCGCAAACTCCAACAGGCTCGTTTCACCGCACAAATTCAAAACCGGCGCCTGCGAGGCGTCAGCAATCTGTTGCGCGTATTCTTTGTCCTCCGGCGCACCAACCAGCAGACAGCTGATTCCCCCCTGCGAAGCCAAGAGGTCAATCAAGTCCACAAAATAATCTTGCGGCCAATTTTTTAAATAATAGGTCCCTTTTACGCAAAGGGCGACTCGCTTATTCCCTTGCGGCAATGAATCAAGTAAGGCTCTTGCTTTTTCCCTATGCTTACTAGTAATAGCTCCTATAACCGGCTTAGCACTGCCCTGCACCTTAAAAGCGCCTCGGATGACATCCTGAAATAACTCTGATTGATGCGTGTTGAGAAAGTCATCGGACGTATGCACCGCATGTGACCACAATCTTCGCATCTGGCTTGGCTTGTTGTCAAAAAGCCGGTCTGGACCTATCCGCACCGGAATGCCTGCCAGCAGCGTCAAAATAGACGGACGCAGCTTACGGTCCAGAGAAATGCTAAGATCAAACTTCCTGCTTTGCAGTTCTTTGACAAAGCGCAGCATTTGGCGCCAGGAGCGCTCTTTGGGCTGATACACTAACGGAATAACCTCTTCCAACAGCGGATGCCCTTGCAACACTTCGGCCACCGAAGGCTTAACCAGCATGGAAATGCGCATCTGTGGAAAGTGCTGTTTTAACAAAGCGATCGCGCTGGTGGCCAACACAACATCTCCTAGGTTGACCAAAGAGTGAACCAATACTTTTTGAGCTGTTTTTTTTTCCATTAGACATAGCCGCCTTGCGTATCAAGAATGCCAGCGTAATCGGCCACAGCTTCCTCCAACTGCGCAAAGGCCGCCGTAAACCCAGCCTGCCGCAACTGAGAAGCGTCGCTCTCGGTGAAGCTTTGATACTTACCTTTCAATGCCTCTGGAAAAGAAACATATTCGATGTTCCCTTTTCCATAGTGAGCAATCAATGCGAGCGCCACATCATTGAAACTGTGCGCCATACCAGTACCACAGTTAAAAACGCCTGAAATTCGAGGATTTTTCCAAAAATGAAGGTTCACCCGCACTACGTCTTTGACATAGATAAAATCACGCCGCTGTTCACCATTAGCATAGCCGTCTGTACCTTCAAACAACTTAATCACACCGTTTTTCAGCAGTTGATTATGAAAATGGAAAGCAACTGAAGCCATGCGTCCCTTATGGTTTTCCTGCGGCCCAAACACATTAAAATAGCGCAAACCAACTACTTGGCTGCTTGCAGCCGGCAGTACCTGCCGTACATAGCGGTCAAACTGCAGCTTGGAATAAGCATAGACGTTAAGAGCTTCCTCGCAGCCAGGGTCTTCACGGAACCCCTGCGCACCATCCCCATACACAGAAGCGGATGAGGCATAAATAAAGGGAATGCGATGCTCCAACGCATGATGCAGCATAATTTTGCTGTATTCATAGTTGTTGGCCATCATATAGTTACCGTCCAGCTCCATGGTATTAGAACAAGCGCCGTTATGGAAAATGGCTTCAATGGCCTGTCCATGAAACCGGCCGGTTTCCAGACGAGTTAAAAAGTCTTCTTTATGCAGATAGTCTTTGAATTTTAAGCCATTGAGGTTGCGAAATTTTAGGCTGCTGCCCAGATTGTCCACAACCAAAATATCTTCAATGCCTTGTTCGTTCAGGCCTTTGACCAGATTACTGCCGATAAACCCAGCACCACCAGTTACGATAATCATGAAACTACCTCCTGAAAATCATGGGGTATTGAACAAAAGAATCGGAGAATCCAAGGGTTCGTAAGAGGTGTGAGATTTATGATTAAAACCGCAAGCTTAGCCCTCCTGCGCGCCCTCACGCGACTCTTTTTCTCCTGTTCAAACCTGTGCTTTTTCAACAACAAATGGATAGCTATTATAATAGCTATCCATTATTTTAACATTTATTGTCTAATGTGGCGAGTAATTCCTCCCGACTTATGGCATAAGTCCCAAGTTTGCCCACGACAAAGCCCGCCGCTACATTTGCCAGTCTAGCAGAGTCCGGCGCTTCCAAGCCGCCGGCGATACCCGCAGCAAAAACGGCTATAACCGTATCACCAGCGCCGGACACGTCAAAAACCTCCTGCGCCAAGGTAGGAATATGCACTTCCTTACGAGACGCCAGAAAACTCAATCCTTTTTCCGAGCGCGTCGCCAAGAGAGACTGCAGACGAAAACGCCGCCGCAGCCTCGTCGCTGCCTGCCTCACGGATTCGTTTTCATTCGTTATGGAGTTTCCTAACGCTTCACCCAGCTCTTTAAGGTTAGGGGTTACCGCAAAGGCTCCCTGGTAACGTTCCCAATCCGTTCCTTTAGGATCGACAATAACCGGTACACCGTATTGCTCTTGCAACTTCATTAGCGCCTGACACAGTCCTTGTGTGCAAACTCCTTTGGCATAGTCGGACACGATAATGGCTTTGCATTGCTGCTGCACTACTTTAGCAGTGACATATGCCAAGACACGATTTTCCGTTTCTGGCGGCCAGGGAGCTGTTTCTTCAAAATCCAAGCGCAGCATTTGCTGATGACCGCCGATGATGCGCAACTTGGCGGTTGTCGGTCCAGGCGTAACAAATAAACCGTTGCAGTCCACGCCCAATTCATCCAGCATCTTCTCTAAACAACGCCGATTCTCGTCATCGCCGACCGCTCCAACAAGCAGTGTAGGACACCCAAGACGCGCCAGATTATGAGCCACATTGGCCGCCCCGCCCAAGGTTTCCTTTTTTCGGGTCACTCTCGTAACCGGAACCGGCGCTTCGGGGGATATACGTTTCACTTCTCCAAAATAATAACGATCCAACATGACATCGCCCACTACTAATACCGAAGCCTTCCTTGTCTGCTGCGCCACAAAATCGCGGACTTTCTTTTTATGCCGAAACATTTCCGCATCTCCGTTCCAGTTCATCACATAGCCAATGCCCTAATAGGATATGGCCTTCTTGAATACGAGCGGTAACGTCTGATGGCACGCTTATGCATAATTCACACAAATCTGCCATTTTCCCACCCTTTCTTCCGGTAAAACCAACCGTAAACATGCCTTCTTCCTGGGCCCGCCGAACTGCTTCAAGCACATTAACACTATTACCAGAGGTGCTAAATGCCAACAGCACATCTCCCATTCTTCCCAAGGCTTCCACTTGTCTAGAAAAAACGCGGTCATACCCGTAATCATTGCCACAGGCAGTCAGAATCGATGTATCTGTGGTCAAGGCAATGGCCGGCAAACCTTGACGCTCTCGAGTAAATCGCACTACCAGCTCTGCTGCTAAATGTTGGCAATCAGCCGCTGATCCCCCATTGCCGCAGAGAAAAATTTTGTTGCCTCCCCCCAGCGCATCACTGCATAAATCGACCGCCTGACGGATTTCATCTCCACAGACTTCTTCGAGCTGCTGAATGATTTGCAGATGCTCTTGAATGGCTTCATGTAATGTCATATAACGACCTCCTTAAAGAGTACATAACACGAGGATTACAGAACACAGAGAAAGGACGGAATTCAGAGTAACTACGGCGGAAAGTAAAGTGCTTGACGGTACATGATGTACCTAATGCCGGCGATGCCAAGAGTGGCATAGCATCCGGTCTCCGCTAAAAGGAAAGGCCTGAGAATAATAGAAAGCAAAAACAGCGATCGAGTGAACCATTTCTCTATTTTACTTAGCCAGGCGCAGAGGCTGGTTGGCTTCAGAAGTTTGCAAACTCGCGGCAAAAGCAACAAAGAGCTTGCCTGTTGCTTCGGCAGCCAGAGGAAGCAACAATGTGGCCGCCTGTGTATAGCCTGCTTCAGTTTCGTCTTTAACCAACTCAAACAAGGCAGCAGATTCTTCCACAACCCGCTGAAAAAGCTCTTCCTCATCTGCAGGCAAGCGAATTTCTGTCGCTTGCCTCACTAATTTGGCCGCCTTGGGGGCAGCCCAAGTTTCAAATTCCCGGTGACCGAAAAATACGTTGCCGGTTGCATGGTGCGGTACGCACATATCCTGCAGCAGATGAGCCGCCGCCCCCAAATAAAAAGCCGCTTTGCCCCACTTGCCGCGCTGTGCCAGGCGTTTGGCCTTTGTCAGATACTCTTTATAATACAAAAAAGCGGAAGGGAACATTAAAAGCCCCTTCTTCTTGTGTGGATGGTAATAATGAGTGATATTTTTCCAACCCTTATCCGCCCAGGCAACGCCTGCGAGCAATTCCTTTTCCGTAGCAATCAGCAAAGAAGCGTTAAGCGTCTTGCCCATGCGCCGCAGGCCTTCGGCAATCATCAGCTGATGCGTTACCGGCCCGCGATCCACCAGCAGTTGGAACGGGCTAGCCGTCAGCAGCAGCAGCCGCGCCAGCGCCCAAATAGGCCACCGGGCCCAGGCGAAAATTCGTTGCATTAAAAAGCCCCCTTAGAGAGATACGGAATTAGGAACAGGAGTAAAGGGAGTAGAGTGAGGGTACGCACGAGAACAGGAATTGAACAGGAGAATCGGAGAACCGGAGGGCATGACTGAGGGAGAAACGAAGATTTGAACAGATTTCCTTGATTATATCATAGCCGCTTCGCTTCATAAAGCACCGCCGATGAGCCGAACGGACTGGTCCGCCATTGTTACATGCAATGCTTCATCCGCAAAGGCATCTCCGTCCATTTGTCGGTCGCCTTTGCCGCCACCCTGAATGATTACCTCTCGCTCCGCAGCGCAAATTAATACGTCGGGATGCTGGGGCAGACGATCTTGGGCCAGCCAGCAGATATACTCAAAAATCGTTTTGATGCTTCGTTTTTGAAAGACGCATATATAGAGTTTCCTACTGTCCAGCCGAGCCTCATAGGCAACGTGGTGAACCCCCGCATAGTAGCGTCCTTTGGCAACGACCACAGCGCTGGCATCATCCGCAATACAGGCTCCATCGACAGTAACCTGATAAGAGCGCCGCCATACTGCCCTTAAGAGGAGCAGCAAAAGCTGCCAGGCATAGGCCCATTTGGAAATCCACCGTTTCAATCCTTTGGGGACGCGATGAACCACCCAGCCATCAAAGCCGGCACCGACATTGGCTAGAAAATAGCGTTCATTAACAATGCCTGGCCAAACCAATACCGTCTGGCGCTGCCAAAGCATCCCGACAAATTCCTGCGCCTCTTTGGGTACTGCCAATTCTTCGGCAATCAGGTTAATGGTCCCGGACGGGTATACCGCCAGCAAAGGCCACGTACCGGACGGCTCTTTATAGAGACCATTTACGGCTTCGTTCAACGTACCATCCCCGCCCGCTACCACCAGCAGCTCCACGCCTTGACGGCAAGCTTCCGCCGCCCATCGCTCCGCATGGCCGGCATAAGTAGTGCGGCAAAGGCGCAATAAGGTTTTCTTTTTTTCCAGCGCGGCAATGACCGCCTCCACTTTTTTGCGTTTATGCCAACCGGCTTGTTCGTTGTAAATCACCCAAATTTCGCGGAACATCGTCGGCCTCCTACCGTATAATTCGGCATTCATGCGGTCCAAGTTTTTCCCTGTCGAATGCGAGTTCTTCCGAAGACGCCTCCAGCAGCCGCAAAGTTTCTTTTTCTACCTGCTCCACGGAGATCTTCCACATGCAGGAATGATGCTCACAATGATGACTGCCGCAGGGATGACAAGGTTCACTGCTTTGAATCAATACACTGGTGTTGCTGTAAGGATAAAAGCCGGGAACCGGGGACGCTCCAAACATGGTCACCAGCGGCACCCCCATAGCAACGGCCACATGCATGGGCCCTGAGTCATTGGTTACCAGCACACGACAAAAGGGCAGCATCGCCGCAAGCTGCATCAGGGACAGCTTGCCGGTAAATACGCTTACCCCATCTTCCTTTCCATGCCGCATCAAGGCGATGGTTTCCTGCACAAGCTCCACATCCATAGGACCGCCGAAAAAAGCAACCCCGTAACCTCGCTCAGTGAGCTGATCCGCCAGCTTGGCAAAGTACTCATGCCGCCAGCGTTTTGTCGGCCAGCTGGCACCGATATTCAGCCCCACTACCGGGCGCTCGTGATGCACTTCCCGCTTCCAAACAGAGGCCGCTGCTTCTTTAGCGCCTTCGTCCAGCCAAATTTCCAGACCCTTGTCGTCGCGTTCCACAATGCCTAAAAGCTCGCGCAGCACGTCAAAATGAGACTCAATCTGATGCTTTTCCGCCTTGCGGTTGAGCATATACTTAGTAAAGCAATGCCGCAGCACCGCCGTAGCATAACCAACAATCGTTTTAGCGCCGCTGAAAGCAGCGAGAAATGATGCCCGCTCATTTTGATGCAGATTGATCACCCAGTCAAAGCGGCGCTGCCGCAGCTTCCAGGCAAAACGCAAGTACGGAAGAAGGCCGTCATCTTGCCCCTTTTTATCGATCGTAATCAGCTCGTTGATATTTTGATTGTTTTTCACTAAATCTTGCAGCTTCTTATCCGCCAGCAGCGCAATATGGGCCTGCGGAAACTGCGTACGCAGCGTACGCAGAATCGGCGTGACCAGCAGAAGATCGCCGATATGCATTAAATTGATGACTAAAATTGAGTTAGGCACGCCCGGCCGCCCCTTTCTGCGCCATTTCTACAATCGCTGCCGCCAAACGGCGCGGCGCATACCAGGCATAAGCCTCGTCCAAGGCTGCCTCATAGCCGGCTGCTTTGCTTTCATATTCATTTACAAAGCTCTCCAAAACCTGACGCAGCACTTTCCAATTTCCGTTTGGAAAGACTTCACCCATAGGAAATTGCCGCAACACTTCCGGATTGACGATATCGGAAATAATCACAGTCCGGCGATGACCGATCGCATTGGAGAGCATCGCCGAGGTATGATAACGATACCTCGCTGCCCCATAAGGCATCATCAACACATCCACACTGTCAAGGGCTGCCTGCCAGTCCTTGCCGATCAGCGGCCGATGCAAAAATTCCAAACCAGGTTGACCCTTGTATTGCGCAATCAGGCGTTCAAAATCGGCCGCATCGGCGTCATTGGCGGTCGCTCCCTGCACCAACAAACTCACCGGCCGGGAGAATTTGCATGACAAGTACAGTTCCAAAAATTCATCCAGCTTTTTTTCGCGGCGGTACTGACCAAAAAAACCCAGCTTCAGCTCTGCCGGCGCTAAGCGCAATGGTTTTGGCTGGATATCGCGGGGCAAATACGAAGGCGGCGGAAAGTACGAAATATTGCTTTCTCCTTTACCGGCAAAATCCTCCGGAGCAAAGGTCTGCACCCCAATACGCACCTCGGGATATGCTGCTACCTGTCGCGCCTGCTCCTGCAGTCTCCCTGCCTCGTCCGGCGTAAGACCGTGAATCAAAAACAGTAGGGGCACAGGACTTTGCAGCAAGCGGCTTTTACGCAACCCGCGCAGATAGCGATAAGTCGCCGAAGGAAAAATGACCGCGTCAAACTCACGCCGTTTAGCGGCTTCCAGCAATTGATGATACCAGCCGCGCCGCCGCCATTCCCGCTTTACGGCCAAGGCCCATTTGCGAATTCCCCGGAGCGAACCATAGCTAACGCCTGCACCGGAAAGAGTATGCACCGGCACACCGTATTCATGACAAAACGCATGTCCCTCAGGCACATAAAAAACAACTTCATGCCCTAACGCCTGCAGCTCTTCCACTAGAATGCGGTCATAATCGATCTCATGTCCGCCCGGGCTCATGACCGATTCCATAATGGCAAACTTCATCGTCCTACTTCCTTTCTTCTGGGGCGTTATAATATACTTTCAAATATTTGGTCATGGTATAGAAAAAATGCAGCAACGCCAGCACCAACCCCATGCGGCCGTCCCGCCAACCGGCTTTCAATATGTAAAATTTAAAAAATCCGGCAAGCGGCCGCAATAACAAATCGAAAAAGCTCACTTTTTTGCCTTCATCCCGCATTTTTTTCGCCAGCAACGTCGTATACTGGTTGAATTTAAAGAAATACCGTTCCCATTCCTGGTATGTATGGTGAAACATGCATGCTTGCAGCCGTTTGACAGGCAACGTCACTTTTGCCGCTTCATGTACAATTCCTTCCCAGCGAATGGCCGCTCGGGGATAAAAGCGCAGCGACCAATCCGGCGCATGTCCTCCGTGAAAAACAGGCTGGCCGAAGACGATATTCTTGCGCAAAATCTCATAGGCGAAAGCATCGCCCCGCTCCATAATGCGCCGTACTTCTGCCGCCACTTCCGGTGCCAGCCGCTCGTCCGCATCCAAAAAGAGCACCCACTCGGCTTGCGTTTGGGTCAAAGCAAAATTTCGCTGCCCCGCAAAGCCTTCCGTCATAGGATGGACAACTACGTTGCCGCCTTTTTCTGCCGCAATGGCCGTTGTCTGATCGGCGCTGCCGGAATCTACGACGACGATTTCGTCGGCAAAAGCGGCGCTGTCCATGCAAGAGCCTATATTTTTTTCTTCGTTGTACGTCAGAATCAATATCGCTAAACGCGGCTGCATATACGAACCCCATTTCTAAGTAATGAAAATATGGATTGAACAAGAGAATCGGAGTCACGAGAGGGTACGAATGAGGGCTACGAATTTTTGAACAGGAGTAGAGGGAGTAGATGGAGGACTCGAAGGAGAGTCAATTTATAAAAACTCTTTCGCGTCTTTCGTGTGGTTCGCGGTTCGTTAGCAACGTTCTTCCAATTTATTATCCAACCGCGAAAAACGCGAAAAGCACGAAAATGATAAACCGTCCCCTCATTCGCACCCTCCGATTCTCATCGCGACTCTTGTTCAATCCCCATACCCATCCAGCTTTTCTCTGCCAGCATTTCTCTGGCAGTTTGAATGACGGTTGCCGCCGGCAAATCGCGCAGGCAATGCTGATCGGCACATTCGCCCCGCCCCCAGCACGGCTGACAGTTTTGCAACCATAAAACACGATCTTTAACGCCGCGGGGGCCCCATATGCGTGGATCCGTAGGACCAAACAAGCCCAAAACCGGCGTATGGACGGCTTGAGCCATATGCAATGCCGCCGTATCAACGCTGATAACTAAGGCTGCCTGCTGCATGAGCCCAGCGACCTCCGGCAGTGTATGCGTCCCGCTCCAAACCGTAATAGGCACTGCCGCCTTTGCTGCGATTCGCTGCAAATATGGCGCTTCAGCTTTGCCGCCAATCAAGTACCAGGACACCTGCGGGGATAATTTGCGAATCAACTCCGCATAGCCATCAGTAGTCCAGCTCTTGCGGCGGTAGCTCCCAGCCGGGCATAGGACCACAATCGGTTTTTCAACCTTTTCTTTTTCCTTGGCAGCCGAAAGACAGTCTTCCGCCTGCAAAGCAAGTTCCAAAGAAAAATCGGTTGCCTCCAAGCCCAATGGTTTCAGCACGTCTAGATAGTTTTCCGCCTCATGGCGCAAAGGAGGCCGCACCGGCGAAACAGCCTCTGTCAGGAACCACTCCCCATGCTGCGCCGCATAGCCTATACGTCGGGGTATACCGCAGAAAAAGGCCAGCATCGCCCCTCGAAGCGCAAAATTGGTACAAACAGCAAGGTCATAGTGCCGCGACCGTACCTGCCGCAACAATTGCCATACCGCTTTCCATTTCTTATGCTGTCCTTTTTTATCGTATACAAGAACTTCATTGACATAGGGATTGCGCTGCGCCAGCGGCGCAGCCACAGGCACAGTCATCATGTCAATGCGCGCCTGAGGATAGGCCTGGCGCAACGCCCTGGCAACAGGCGTCGATAAAAGCACATCGCCAATAAAAGCCAAATTAATAATCAAAATTCGTTTCATCGTTATGTTGTTTACCTGGCGGAGCATCTTTCGGCGTATTATGTCGCGTTGTTTTTTAAAAATACTAGTTATGCAAAAGACTCTATTAACAGGAGTAGAGGGAGTAAAGGGAGGGTTCGATAATTTTTCATATTTAATCCCATTATTCATCCGTGCCCTCACTTTACTCCCTCTACTCCCTTTACTCCTGTTTGTTTATTCTCTCCCAGACTTGCTCCGGCGTAAGTACGTCCAGGCAGTCCAGACCTTTAGGGCAGGCCCGTTTCCAGCAGCCGGCGCAGTCGCGCACAACTTCCAGCGCATGCTGTGGCTGTCCATAGGGGCCGTTGCGATTCGCATCGGTAGGCCCCATTAGGCAGATGGTTTTTACACCCAGCGCCGCCGCCATATGCATAGGGCCGGTATCGCCGCCTATAAAAGCAACTGCCCCTTTGATTACAGCAGCTAATTGCTGGAGGTTCGTTTTACCTGTCAAGTCTACCGGCGGCACTTCTGTAAATGCCGCCATTTCTTCATACAACTTACGGTCTCCAGCCGCGCCAATCGTCACCGACACAATCCCTTGGCCGCTTAATTTATCTGCCAGCGCTGCAAAATAACGCGGCGGCCAGATCTTATTCGGCCAATTAGCCCCCAATGCCAGCACGGCATACGGAACACTCTCACCCACTCCGGCATGGCGTAAAATAGCCGCAGTTCTATCCGCTTCACTGGTTACTGCCTCTCCGAGGCCGAAATCTGCCGAGCCCAACTGACATCCCAAATGGCGCACCACATCCCGGTATAACTCAACTACATGCCCGCCATGATTCGGTCCGATTACTTTCTCCCCTAACAAGTGACTTCCCTCGCGGGCATTTTCGTATACCAGCCGCTTCGGGGCACCGCTCAGCCAGGCAATCAAGGCGCTTTTCATGAGCCCCTGCAGATCCAGCGCCAGTTCAAAGCGTCGTTTTTTCAGTTCCGCAACAAAGCTAGGCGCATGCTTGATCAAACCGCCAAGTGACTTAAAGCGGGGCTTGTCAAAGAGCAGCACTTCGTCAATATATGGATGGTTCTTTAAAATCGAAGCGCCTGCTGCTTCGGCGACCCAAGTTATGCGACAGCCAGGAAAGCATTCTTTCAAGTCCTTCGCTACGGGCAGCGCATGCACGATATCGCCAATAGCACTGAGCTTTACAATTAAAATATTCATAATAACGCTTTTCCGGTCTCACGTATCTTTTTAATCATATTGGTCGATGATCGGCCGGGAACTTCGGGAATGAGTACAGTTTCGCCGCCATAGGAAGCCACAATGCGGGCTTCGGGCAGGCGCTCAACCGTATAATCCCCGCCTTTTACATATACGTCCGGCTTGAGAAGTTCCACCAACGGCCCTGCCGTAGGTTCGTCAAATATAACCACATAATCGACAGCCGCCAAGCCGGCCAACACTTCCGCGCGGTCCTCTTCCTCGTTGATAGGTCTGTCTTCACCTTTAAGTCGCCGCACCGAGGCGTCGCTGTTCAGCCCCAGCACCAGCACATCTCCTGCTGCCTTTGCCGCATTCAGATAGCGCACATGCCCTGCATGAAGAATGTCAAAACAACCGTTGGTAAATACTACGCGCTGTCCTTCGGCCTGCAAACGCTCCACTTCCTGAGCCATTTCTTCTCGCTTCATTACTTTCTCCATTTTATCGCTAAAAAATAAGCAAAACAGAGGAAGCATACACTCCCTCCGCTCACCTTGCTTATTTCCTTTCCTCCTCTTTTTTGCTTTCTCCTTGCTGTACCGCTTCTAGCAGCTCTGATGCTGTCAACGTCGCTGTGCCATGCTTACGCACAACAACTCCTGCTGCATAATTAGCCAGCTTTGCTGCGCTATAATGATCCGCTCCGGCTGCCAAGGCCAGCATCATCGTTACAACTGCCGTATCGCCGGCACCGGTCACGTCATAAACCTCGCTGTGATTGCTCACCGCAATATGCCTAGCACCTTGTCCGCGCACATACAGTGTCATACCGTCGCCGCCCTGGGTCAAGAGAATCCCATCCGCTTGAATCATCTCCACAATCTGTTCCGCCGCTTTCGTCGCGCCAATTTCATCCAAGCTCTCCAGCCCCAATGCTGCTGCCGCTTCCGCTTCATTCTGTTTGATCAGTTCCACGCCCGTAAATTGCTGAATATCATAACGAGAATCCACCATGCACGGTATGCCTTGGTTGCGGCACAACAAAATCATCCTTTGCCTCAGCTTTGGTGAAACAGTATGGCTGCCATAGTCACTAATCACCGCTACATCCACAGTAGGCAATACTTTTTCTATATAGCGAAGCAAGGATTCTTCCGTTTCTTTCGAAAGCGCTTCTTTTGATTCCTGATCAATCCGCACCACCTGCTGTCGCACTGTTGCCTGGCCACCAGCTAAAATTCGCGTTTTAGTTATTGTAGGACGCTTGGCATCCTGAAAAAGGCCATCAACAATAACTCCTTTACTTTGCAACAGCTCTTTTAGTTTTTCTCCCGTATTATCCTCGCCGCATACGCCAACCGCGTGAACAATACCGCCCAGAGCCGTCGCATTATGCACAGCATTAGCTGCGCCTCCCGGCACAATCGTTTCACCTCGATGTTCCAGTACCAATACCGGCGCTTCCCTAGAAACACGCGAAATATACCCTTTTACATAGACATCGGCTACCATGTCGCCTAAAAGCAGCATCTTCTTGCCTTGCAGTTTCTCAATTAATCTTTCTATCATAACGTTAGGCCTCTCTAAAAATGAGCAGTGGCTAGCGTAAATTTCAATTGATGACGTTCCGCTCTGTACATTACTCGCAGTTCCCAGCAATGCAAATTATGAATCCAGCTAATATCCCGGTCATACACGCGACTATTGACAGCATCCCAACGCTCATTCCATTCGAGAGCGTCTTTTTTGCCAACTTGAACATGAAACCCATAGTCAATTTCCCTATTCATATTATCACTATCATAAGAGAACAAATCACTTTGGTTTTCACGATTATGCCACGACAACCATGCATTGGCTTTTCTCCAATTTTTTGTTATTCCGATATCTTCACGAATCACATTTGCTCGTGAATGATTATAGCTCTCGAGAACTTGTTCATAACCAGTTCCCAAGTGCAACTGTAATGTATTATCTTGACTCAATTTAATAGGACTATGACTAAAATATACCCCATAAACTTGATGCCAACTTCGCTTTTCCTTATCCTTCCACATCCCTGATGTGCCATATAAAGTATAGCTAATATTGCTTGTTCCTATTTTCTTAGCATTAGTCCCCCAAGAAAATTCAGGCTGTTTCCATACAGAATTGTCGTCCCCGTCTTCATATTCACCATAATTTATTGCTGCACTATAGCCATTCCCTTGATATTGCAAGTAGCTGGCAAAACGGTTATCTTTCGTATGCGTTGCTGCCTTAAACGGCATTCCTATAGTTATCCTTTCATCAATAGGATATCGCAAGGTGTGTTCAATATAAAATCCCGAATTGGAATTAATACCTACTTTCGGCATTTCACTTTGATCTTGATCTTCTGGCCGTAAAGATCTTTTATTCCTGTCCACCGAGTAAATCACAGTATTTTTTAACCATACTTTATTATCATAGGAAATCATTTGCTGATTCGGCCAAATAATAATTTTACTAGCTGTAAGACGATAATCCGGCACATGAGCATTACAGCGAGTCATCGTAGCATCATAAATGACGTAGTGATCTGGAAAGACTTCCATTCGTCCGCCAATCACATATTCATTTCCTATTTTTCCATTTATATGTTCCATGTTGCCTGTCTTTTTCCCATAGTTATAAGCGACATGGTCACCTACAACCCGAGTGTCAGGCTGTAATAATGTTGCTTCTTCATCCACAAAGACAGTTTCCTGCCTAGCATTGCCTCGAATAAATTCTGCTGCAATTTTCCCCAGTCCCTGCTCCACAAACGCATTACCTTTTACATACAGGTCGCCGCTGGTATCCTGAAAGTAAATTTCGTCCCCTTCAACAACTACAGGCAGCTGCTCTTTGGGCGCTTCTTCTTTTTTCTTTTTAGCTGCTTCACCGGTTTCCGCGCACACAGCCATGCCAAGCATGCAAGACAACGCTACAGCCAGCCATTTATAGGATGTATTCATTATGTATTCTCCTGCTCAAAATATTCTATCCTTTATTGTACACGCAAGGCTTGAGACTGTAAAGAAAAAGGCGAAGAGAACGATACTCAGAGTAACAGAAGACCAGAGGAAACGCCAGAGAGATAAGTATTGTGATTAGTGATTAGTGATTACCTTAAATGCGAACGCCATTGCCGCAATCTCCTAACTTTTTTCTCGGGCCTTTCTTTGACCTTGCTCTGATACTCTGTGTGAAACCTATACTCATGTACGTCGTTCTCTTATATCAAGAAAATAAGCACAAAGCGGCAGGAGCCGGCTTTGTGCTTATTGATCACTGTATTATTGTGTTACAGTTCCCGGAGGCACAACGCCCACCAGGGATATTTCCGCTTTAGTCTGTACAAACATTTGCGCGCCAACAGGGATTTTCAATTCATCGCCATGGACAAAGGCGCCGCCGATCACACCAACCGGCCCTAAGATAATCATGCCGGCTACAGTTGCCCCAGCTGCTTTAGCATAGGATTTAGTTTCTTCCTTGGCTTTTTCTCCTAAAAAAACAGGTAATTTCAGTTCATCAATGGTCTCAAGATCTTCAAAATTGATTTCAATTTTACCGTCGCGTCCAAAATTGCTGGCACGCTCGACTTTGCTCACCTTGCCTATGCCGCGACCTCCCTTAGCAACTGCTAGTATGCCATTTACCAAAACATCATCGGCTGCCTGGAATTCTACTACATCCCCCACTCGAGCGGTTTTACTGTCCAGCGCTGTTAAAAAGCTGATTTTAATGAGAGAATCTTTCGGAAGAATCAATGGCGCCGTTTGCGCCTTTCCATCGGCATAAGCCAAGCTTAAAAGCTTAGTTACCCGGTCTTGAAACGCTCCCGGCGTAGAATTCCCTGTTACGGTACGTTCTAAGCCTTCAATACGGCTTTTTACTGGTACCGTTCCATTTACCTGATGCTGCAATGCCCACTCTACGGCATTCACTTTCAAGAGTAGCGACGGCGCATTTTCTGTCGAATGAAACACTGTTTCGTACAACGAATCCACGCGTGGAATGATCGCTTCTTTGCTTATTTGACCAGTCACATCATTTTCCACTTTTTGCACCCGTTCCAAGAGCGCCCCTGTTTGTTCGCTGCCATAAAGAGTCCGATCCATTGCATTCAATTTGTCTACTACCGTAGTTTCTTGCGCACACGCTAATGTGCTGCTTAAAATCAGAGTCAGCATAACCGTTGCTAATATAATTAATCGCTTCATCCTTATGTACCTCCTAAATACGTACGTCAATGGTTGCCGAAACACCCACACCTTGCACACGGCTAAAGTTGACCGGATTTTTGCTAGAAATCGGCACAAGCGCCTTCACGCGAAATTGCCCGCCATTGAAATCGCTCTCTAACTGCAACACCGCCTGTGTCCGATCTACTAACTCCTGAGAGCCGGTTACCTGGACAGCCCCCACATAGCCGCCGCTGCCAAAGGTAAGCACGGGCACCACTTTGGTGGCATAATCATTCCCTGCCTTATTCTTAAATGTCAAGGTATTAATGAAGCTATTCAGCGGCCCTGCAAAGCGGTCTACCAAAAAACCAATTCCGCCTACTTTCAACACATCGCCTAAACTAAATGCCTGTGTTGCTGGCATAGCAATTCCCGTTGCCAGCGCTCCAGCTAAAACTGCCGCCATTAATTTTCTTTTTGTTGCCATAATCGTTCCTCCTTTTCCTTGCATGCACCTTTTGTATAGGAATATAGGTTCGACAAAAGCGATGGCATTCCTGCTTGTTCACAAAACTGTCAAGAAGTACAAAAAAACGGAACACAGAGGATCAGAGTAACAGAGAAAAGCCAGAGGATACGGTTATTATTTACAGAAATAGAGTTACTAAAGTGGAAGTACGAAGATATTGAATATGAGCCTGATTATAAAACCATTTCGCGTCTTTCGTGTGGTTCCCGGTTTATTGTCAACGTTTTCCAAAGATACTATTTAACCGCGAAAAGCACGAAAAGCTCGAAAACGCGTATGATATCAAATATTATACCATTCTTACGTCCCCTCCAGTTCTCATCGCGACTTTTGTTCAATCTCCATTCCCTTCTGGCTTCTCTCAAAAGAAAAGAGGCCCTGCGATCGCAGGGCCTTGAAGAAGACGGATGTCCACTTAAAATAAGTAAGAAACAGTACCGCGGAATTGTTTTGATTTTTCAGAGCTGTTAGTGATGCTCTCGATATCTTTATAGAAGAGCTTAAATGCGGTTTTAGAATCCGGTTTGTAGTTAAGTCCGTAGTAAAACCCTTTGTTATTCGGGTCGAAATCAGTCCATCCTCCCATATCGGCATTGTTTTCTACACGATAGTACACTGCAAAAGCAGACAGTTTTTTGTCAAAAGCATAGCTCACGCCTAAATCATAGGCCTTGTTTGCATCACTAGAATTAGATTTTGCGTATTCCGCCGTAAAATTAGCTTTTCCAGTCTCATAGCCAGTGTTAACAGCCCAATAGTTACGATCGCGCTGCACTTCGTCGTAACGAGCCAATGTCGCTCCTAAAATCCAATCTTTAGCCGGCTTGTAAGAAGCCGAAACTGCATAGGCTTTATTGCTATCCTTATATACTTCTTTCAATGCAGTTACCGACAGATCAGTTACACCAGATTTCCCCTTAATGATAATACCATCTGCCATCATATCGCGTCCTACATAGCCTTCAGTACTGTAAAGAAGGGCTGTCCCACCAATGGTACCGCCTTGACGGCCCAACTTATAGTTTACACCTGCATTTTCATACAAGAAACCAAATTGATCGATTTCCATCATAGACTTGGTATCTTGCGAATACGCACCAGCACCAGTATTGCGGAAATCATTACGAAAATTTTCTTGGGTAATGCCTTGCGCTGCAAACCGGCCATACATATCCAAGTTTTTCGCCACATTGGTTTTTGCATTCAATTTTAGTGTAAAACGACCACCATCTTGTTTCGTTGCATTATCCTGGCTATACTGCATTTCGATTTCTCCGTCCAATTGCACCGGGGCCGCCAAGGCCGCCGTAGCCGGCATAGCGATCATAGCGGCGATAACCGCCATTAAAAGTTTCTCTTTCATTCGTCTCTCTCCTTGTTATGTAATAATCAAGCCTGCCTTTACAGTTTTCCTGCTTTATTTCCAAACAAGTGCCCCTGTTTCCTTGTCCGTAGTTCAGCACGGTATTTCTGTCTTTTGACAGACACAAGTGATATCTTACCATAATCATAAAAAAAAGTAAATAAAAAGAAGCCCTGCAATTGCAGGGCTTCTTTGCCGTTTTTCTTCGGTTTAGAAGAAGAATTCAGCTTGAACACGGGTAAATTTGTCTTTAACATCATCACCGGTGGTAGTTTTGAACTGACCATAGATACCGCGAAGTTTGATGTTTTTCGCCGGTACATAAGCACCGTCAACATACCAGCCTTTAGCACCTTGGCCAGCAATGGAAGGAACCCATGCGCCAGTATCAACAAGGCTGTTAGCTTCATGTTTCCAGTAGCCAGCAGCAGCCTGCCAGGTACCAACTTTATTAAGATCAATAGCTTTGTACTGGAACTCAGCTTTAAATGCTTTGTTCTGCTCGTTTGCAGAAGTAGCTCCATACACACCAGTAAATTGCCAATCATTATTGAATTTGTAGTTGAAACCAGCATCCCAAGCGTTTCCAGAGTTTTCACCATTCCAAAGACTATTAGCATCATTGCGGTCTTTCAAATGGGTATACGAACCAAACATGCTGAAGTTTTTAGCTGCAGCCCAGTTCAAAGAAGTACCATATGCATTTGTGGTATCATCACTAGTCGCAGGATTTGCGTTCATCGTACCATAGAAAACTTGCGCTTTCAACTGATTACCAAAGCCCAAACGAGCACCCTTGATGGAAACTTCATCAAGAATCAAATCGCCGGTTTCTTTTTGAATGAATTTACCAACGGACAGCGTCGTAGCTCCCAAAGCGCCTTCAGCGTACATTTCGTCCACTTTCAGGTTGTTGTCATCAGCACCATAGTTGTTGTCATTCAAGTTGCCTTCAAACAACGCATGCACTTTCCAGGTGTCATTCACTTCTGCATGAGCACCTAAACGATAGCGAATTTCACGATCAGTGGTGCTCTGAACACCATGATCCATGCTATTGCTAATAATACGGGTACGCAAGTTACCGTCAAAACGCAGGTTGTCAGATTTCTTTTCCAACTTAGCAACGCGAACGCCGAGGTTTTCGATTTCAGCGCTGAACTCAGTAGCCAGCTTGTCGATAGTAGCTTTGGTTTCAGCATCAGCTTTGTCGCTGCGAGCCATAGCTTTAGCAACGATCTGAGCCATTTCATAACGGGTCATGGTACGGTCGCCACGGAAGGTGCCGTCGCCATAGCCGTCAACAATACCGGCTTTAGCCAGTTTGTTTACAGCATCATAGGCCCAGTGTTTCGCCGGAACATCGACGAAAGGATTGGCAGCTGCGAAGGCGGTAGCGCCGACGCCGAGGCCGAACATAAGAGCGAGAGCAGTTACAAGACGTTTTTTCATGTGTTCATTCCTCCTAAGAATTTTGTATTTGCGCACAGACAAATACATAAACCTCAGTCGGAGAAAATAGCTTATGAGTATCCACGTTTCCTCAGCAGCTTTTTCCACTTCCAAGTAAATATGTATTCATCCGATCACGCCATAATTAATTCGCTCTCGGATTCAAAACTCCTGCAGGACTGAAAAATTTCTTCAAATATTTTTCAGTCTTTGACCAGGCGGTCCAAGAACTAGATGTAGTATACCATAATGAAAAACAAAAGTAAAGAACGAGAGATTAAACTACAATTTACACAGAGGAATTGAGGTAACAGAGAAAGTCCAGAGAGAAATAGTTTCAAACAGTTTAATGGAAAAACCCAAAGAAATATCATCGGTTTCACTTGCAAGAGCATAATGAAAAAATTGCCATGTCGCTATGTTTTTCGAAACGACAAGATGAGCTAGCTGGTCGGTATCATTGCGAATGCAGGGGAACAATCTCTTATACTCTCTGATTTACTCTGTTACTCTGTGTGACGTCCTCTCTTCATTTAAATACTTCCATGCTAGGAGGACGGCTACGTAGTCGTCTACCGGCACAGGCGGAGTCTGCATAGAAGTTGGAAATAGCCGTCGCCAACCTCTAGGAGGCTGCTGCTGCCAGTACAATTTGCGCGCTTGCTCTGTAGTATGCTTTTCATCGATGATGAGAAATTGCACCTTATGCTGCGCTGCCAATTTTCGCATCACAGCGGCTTGTGCTGCTGAACCGGTACCATCGCCGCAAAGGAGGACTCGAATCTTTCCTGTTGCTAAAATTGAGAATATCTCTTCTTGTAAGACCGTGGTCGGCACAACAAGCCGCTTCTCGATAGCGCCGTCGAAAGCCACTACAGCTACACCGCATTTCTCCCGCCCCGGATCCACTGCTACAATCATCGTTACTCCTCCATAAAAGAAACCGAAAAACGAACAAGAGAACCGGAGTGACCGAAGGGAATAAATGAGGGTTCGATTTTTTTAAAAATACACTCACGTAGCCCTCATCGGTTCCCTCAGATTCTCCGGTTCTCTTGTTCAATCCACGTTCTCATTTCATTTTATCGCCCGGACACGAAGTTCAATGCGCACAGGGCCTGCGGTATGCACATCTTCTACCGTAACCGCAGAAAGCTCCACGCGGCCGCCAAGGCGGCTCATTTTAGCCGCGGTTTCGTACAGATGATTCGCCGGCATTGACCCTACCATACCGGAAATCGGGTCTGGCAATACTCCTTGGCGCACGGAAAGAGCATTAACTTGTTTTAAAAAGAAAATAATAGCCCCTTCATTGGCCCCGGAGTCTTCTGCGATCGCCTGCATTTCTTCTTGCAAAAGCGTCGTACCTTTCGCGAAGATCAGCTGGTTCTGATACAATTGCAATGCCCCAAAAACAGGCTCGCCGTAAACGGTATTGCCTGCCGCCACTACACGCAAAATACGAGGTGAGTCAGCTTTCCGTATTTCATCAATCGTCGTATCAAACTCACGCTGACTTATCACCAGTAACCCCAAGTCTTTATCAACATTTAATCTTTGCAGAAGCTGCGCATTGGTTTCACGCAAAAACATCTCCATTTCTTGACGCAACTGTTCTTCCGATTCGCGAGGGTCGACCGAACGTGAAGCCAGTACCTCTCCCGCTTGAAAGACAATGGCCCCTTCACGAACTACGCGAATACCAGTTTGTAATTTAGCGGCAAATTCCTGCAGCTCCTTCAAATCGTTTTCTAACTGCTCTTTATTTCGGTTCAGAGTTATAATTTTCTCTTCCAGCTCTCGCTGCTGTCCTTGCAGGCGATTCACTTCCCCTCGAGAAGTAGCCAGTGCTTCCATTGCCCGATCTTTTTCGGCCACCGCCTGCTGCAGTTCTTGTCGAACCTCCGTCAAACGTTGGTTCATTTTGTTTACCTGATCGCTAATCGCAATAAACTCTGCATTTTTTTCCGCCAAACTTGCTTTTGCCTTATCGGATGCTTCCTGACTGGCCTTCGCCTCATTCTGTAGCTCCGCCATTTGCGCTTTCAGTTTTTCCATTCCGAAAAGAGCCGTACGCACGTCCTGCGACGCAGCCGTCAAGATGCCAAAGGTAGCGGTAACAATCAAAATCCCCGTAACAATTGTCACTACTGTTGAAGTATGCTTAGGGCGTAACCCGAACAAAGTAAGCTTCTTCTTGCCAACCTTCGACCCTAGGCGATCTCCGATAAAAGCAATGGCTCCGCCCATCAAAATCAGCACTAAAATCAAAATAATACCGTCCATAAGGCGAGCCCCTTCCTTAGAAAATTTAATAATGAACAGGAGTAAAGGGAGTAATCAGAGGGTACTAATGAGGGTATCGATTATTATTTCAAAACAAAAATAATAAAACTTCTCCCGTAGCCCTCACTTTACTCACTCTACTCCTGTTAAACAGACCTTGTCTTTTGTCCTTCTCCTGCGTACCCGCAATGGATGTCGGTTGCCATGCCTTCCATGGCTTTTGAAGAGGAGACCGGATGCTATGCGCCATCCCTGGCGCATCCGGCATTAGGTACATCACGTACCGTCAGGCGCGTCCAGCGACGTCGCCGGTTCTCTTGTTCAATCCTGTTGGTATTTACCTGGATTTACGCCAGATGAGCCAAGCGCCGGCAATGATGCCGACGAGATTAGGAATCCACGCCGCTAGCATGGCCGGAATAGCTCCACCTTGTCCCAGCGCAGTCGTAATCGTCATGATCGTATAGTAGATGAAAATAACAACAATACTGATACCCAAACCGATGGAGGAACTGGACCGATGCGGCGCCAGCCCCAATGGCGTACCAATTAAAGCAAAGACAAAGGAGGCCAGCGGAATTGTAAAGCGTTGATGCAACTCTACTTCATAGGTCCCTGTCTTCACATATTCTCTCTTCAAAGCGTCAATATGCAATTTCAATTCACGAATAGTCATTTCTGCCGGTTCTTTTTGCTCTCGCGAAATATCTTTAGGATCCTTTTCGATTGGTAAAATTTGTTTATCAAAGCGAATGGTCCGGTTTAAGCCTCCATCGGGAGTCAAATCATGAATAACGCCATGTTCCATTTCCCAGCGGCCTCCATTCCAGACCGCCTTGTCTGCATTTTGAATGCGTACCACTTGATCATTTTCAAATTCCTGCACCGTAACCGCATTCATACTGCTCGTTTCTTCATCAAATTTGCGCGCATAGGTTAAGCGGGAAATTTTTCCCTGTTCGATATCTTTAATGATAACATGTTCTTGCGCCTTAGGTTTCGTATTCTTTTCAATTTCGTTCTGCACAGTATACCGATACGCCTCATTAGCTGCCGGTACCACTTTTTCATTAAACGCTACCGCAAAGACGCTGACAAAAAAAGCCACAATAAAAACAGGCGCTGCCAATCTGGCAAAGCTAATACCTCCAGATTTCATCGCTGTCAATTCGCTGGATGCTGACAAACGCCCAAAAGCCAGCAATGCTGCCAACAACATTGACATGGGGAACGTTAAAACAATAATACTAGGCAAACTGTAAATAAATAGCTTTATTACACTCGACAAGCTAGCTCCATATTTAGTTACATATTGAGCAATGCGAAACAGCGTGCTTGTACCGATAAAAATACTGGAAAACGAGCAAACCCCGAATACAAATGGGCCTAATAATTCCTTTAAAATATATTTATCTAAAATGCGCATCCAGACAATCTCTCCTCATTCGTGAGCCGTTGTTGAATGGGTAACGCATGCAAGGTTCGGCTCTTAGAAATATGATTATGAACATGAAGGGAATTGTTACAAACTGAAATTTTCGCCCAAATAAAATTTGCGGGCAATATCGCTATTGGCGATGGTTTCCCGATCACCGTCAATTAAAATTCGGCCATTATTCAAAATATACGCCCGATCGACAATGCTAAGTGTTTCCCTCACATTGTGATCAGTAATTAAAATTCCAATGCCACGCTCTTTAAGATAGCTAATAATTTCCTGGATGTCAGCTACGGCGATAGGATCAACACCAGCAAAAGGCTCATCTAGAAGAATAAATTTAGGCTCTGTCGCTAAGGCCCTAGCAATCTCCACCCGGCGTCGTTCACCGCCAGAAAGTTGCGACCCCAAGCGATCCCGTACATGCTCCACATGAAACTCTTTCAGCAAACTTTCCAGTTTTGCTTTTCGTTCCGTTATACTAAGAGGCGTAACTTCCAAAATAGCCATCAAATTGTCTTCTACTGAAAGCTTGCGAAAAATGGAGGCCTCCTGGGGCAAATAGCCCAATCCATAACTGGATCGTATATGCATAGGCAATTTCGCTACATCTTCGCCGTCAATTACAACGCTGCCTTGATCCGGTTTTTCCAAGCCAACAATCATATAAAACGTAGTGGTCTTACCAGCGCCATTAGGTCCCAGTAATCCCACTATCGATCCCTGGTCTACCCGAATGCTGACGCCGTCCACTACCGCGCGTCCTTTATAGCTTTTTACCAATTTATTGGCTTGGATATACATGCAGAAGCCTCTCTTTCAATGGATAAGAATTAAATAGGAGTGAACAAGAGAATCAGAGTGACCGGAGGGTACGTACGAGGGTTACTGTTATTGATTGAACAGGAGAATCTGAAAATCTGGGGGTACGGCAGACAAAAATACAAATTAACAATTTCTCATTCGGGTCCTCACGCGGCTCCAGTTCTCTTCTTCAACAGATTCTCACGTCACTCATTTGTATCAGTCGATTCCGCCTGTTTGGTTTGCGGAGCGCCAGTATTGGGATTCGGGTTAGTAATGACTAGACGAGCGCGTCCGGTTCCTTCCATGGCCTTGTCGTCCAAGTACAGGTTCAGCGTATTACCGACCAATACATTGCCATCCTGTACCGCTCTGGCGTTGCCGGTCATGATGATCTTGCTGCGTGCTTGCCCGCTCTTTTCCCCATAATAGGTAGCTAGATCCGACGTAGCATCAAGCTTGCGTACCTCGCTGACAATGTGCACATTACCTGTACCTATCGCCCGATCCTCTTTTAAAAATGCCTGAATGTGATCGGCTGTCATATTGCCGTCAGGCATAACAATAGTCCCTCCTTGGGGCGTAATAGCAACTTCGCTATCCTGAAAATACTCCACACGAGGACCACTCAGGCGTTTATCACCTTTCACAGCAACAACATTTCCTTGGGCAATGAGCTGCTTGCCGCCAACCGCCCATAATTCTACCGCCGTCATATTCAAATCCGGCCCCGTTACCTGTACGCCATTGCCGCCGCTGACATGAGCGTCCTGTGTCTTGCTATTGTATTCAATGGTCTGCCCAGTCATGGTTTGCTGGCCGCGTACAACTTTTACGCCGCCCTGGGCTACTACCATGCCTGTCGCCGAATCGTAATCAAAGGTATCGGCTGTTACTTCGGTCTTTTCTCCCGGCGCCGCCAGCGCTAAAAGCGAACTGCTGCAAAACACCGCTAACGCCAAGGCAAGCGCCGTTTTTTTGCTTCTCCATAAATTCATAGGTCAGTTCCTCCTTTAAATCGCTTTACCCTTTATTGCTTTATATAGCGAGCGTTGCCAATAACCCTTGATTTTTGGAAATCACAGTCACTTTCAATACGATCGCCGCTGACTTGTGATTCCTTGCGGTTAAGCTGCGCTTGTCCTTGCCCGTAAATACGCTCTTCTTTCGCAAGCCAGCCCATTTCTTTTGCTACAAAGGTGTCGCCATCACTGGATACCGCTTTGACATCTCCTGTAAAACGTAGGGTTTGCTCTTTAGGAACATACACTCCCACCGGTGCTGTCAAAATCACGGTTCCCCCTTGCGGCCTGTAAAAAACGCCACGAACGTTTTGCAGGGTAATCTCCTGGCTATTTTTACTGCCCCGCATGGTCTGCGCCGTAACTTCCCAAACTACCTTGCCGTCCTTGCTTTCCGAAATGGTGTTTCCTTCCATGAAAATTGGCTCTTCCTCTGTTTGCACCACTTGCTTCGGCGGGTCCGGAAACTCTTCACGCCACAAATAATATGCGCCAAAAAGCACGATCGAAGCCATCAAACTCAATAACAGCCAGCGGCCTTTTTTCATGCTTCTTCACAGCTCCCATCCATCCTAGTATTCCATCGTTTTTGGAACCATATCCATTCATCCGGATGTTCTCGTATGACTTCTTCCAACAGTTGCGTCATTTTTAAAGTCAACTGCCGCAAATTCTCTTTCTCGTCTCCCGAGTTTTCGTATTCTAACGGAGGATATATCAGCACCCGGTGACCGCTATAATCCGGTTTATGCACGATAAAGACAGGCATCACAGGCGCTTTAAATTTGCGCGCGAAAACTGCCGGCCCCAGCGGCGTCGAAGCCGGTTTTCCAAAAAACTCCAGGAAAATACCATCCACGCCGGCATCTTGATCCGCCAAAAATCCTAAGATTTTCCCTTTTTTCATTGCTTTAGCCGCGCCGACCAGCTCCGCTGTTCCCCGAGCAAAAATCTCAATCCCTACCCGCTCGCGATATTCATTGAGCAACCGGGTATGCTGATCATTCGGTTGGCGTTTAATTACGCTCGTCATCGGAAAACCAGTCATAGACAAGGCGGCCCCTAACCATTCCCAATTACCGATATGAGCGGTTAAAAAGACCACTCCATTCCCCCTGGCTACGGCCTCTTCTAAATATTGTCGGTTTTCAATTTCTACAAGTTGAATAATTCGTTGCGCATCCAACTTTGGGGTAAACATAATTTCCAAAAACGTCTGTCCTAGATTGCCGCAGAGTCGTCTCATTACCGCTACCGCTTCATCTTGGGATAAACCAAGACGTTCTTTCATTTGCCGAATGCCTCGGCGTCGCTGTTTGGGGGCAATGTACCAATACAAAAAGCCTAAGGCTCTCCCTAGCCTGACAACGCATGCATACGGTAGTAAACAAACCAACCGACTCAGCGCTTTTAAAAAATGATATTGCCATTCATTGCTCATGGCCATGCCCTCCTTTCACAGCAATCTATATAACCTTTGCTTCTGTTAATAAAGTAACACTCTTTCATCATTGACGAGTATGCTGCTGGCCGCTGCCATCTATATAGGATTGAACGATTCCATCCCAAAGGTTTTGGCTACGCAGGATAAACTCCAGTATGTCGCGTACACCGCCACAACCGCCTCTATAGGCCGACACATAGTGACAGTATTGCACTACTTCCATTGCTGAATTTGCTACGCCACAAGCAAAACCCACCTGTAGTAAAGCAGGTAGATCGTTCAAATCATCGCCCACATAAGCAACTTCTTCTGCTCCCAGACCGTACTTATCCATTAATTCCCTTAAAGCCGTCTGTTTGTCTAGTGTTCCCTGATACACGTCGCAAATTTTCAGTTCCGCGCTGCGTAGACGAACCATTTCACTTTCTCGCCCTGTAATGATAGCCGTTTTGATGCCAGCTCGTTGCGTCAACGCAATGCCTAAACCATCTTGCACAAAAAATTCTTTCATCACTTCGCCGTCTTTGCCAATGGCAATTTTACCGCTCGTCAGCACGCCATCCACATCAAAAACTACCAAACGCACCTTGGAAGCGCGGGCTTTTACATCATCCGTCTGCTTGATTGGTATATCCATATTATTATACCACTCCTTGGCGCGAATTTTATTTATGTTTTCTGGCAATGCTATCGATGGCCTGGATATCGCGAAGCAGTTCTTCCAATTGATCCAGATACACCATGTTCGGTCCGTCGCATAACGCCTCTTCCGGATTGTCATGCACTTCTAAAAACAAAGCATCCACTCCGACAGCAGCAGCGGCTCGTGCTAAATGTCCGACATATTCTCGTTGCCCCGCTGATGCGGTGCCTGCCCCTCCTGGCAATTGTACGCTATGCGTAGCGTCAAACACAACCGGATAGCCAAAAGAGCGCATAATCGGCAAGGCCCGCATATCGACAACCAAATTATTATAGCCCAAGCTAAAGCCCCGTTCTGTAAGCAAGATATTCTCACAGCCAGCTTCTTCGAGCTTTCGTACCACGTTTTTCATATCATTCGGCGCCAAGAACTGTCCCTTTTTCACATTAACTGCGACGCCGCTTTTACCGGCTGCAAAGAGTAGATCCGTCTGCCGAGAAAGAAAGGCCGGAATCTGCAAGACGTCCAGCACTTTAGAAGCTGGCTCCACTTGGGTAATTTCGTGAATATCGCTCAAAACCGGCAAGCCTAATTCGGTTTTGATTTTTTGAAGCATGCCTAGTCCTTCTTCCAGTCCCGGTCCGCGGAAAGAGTGATAGGAAGAACGGTTGGCTTTATCAAAGGATGCTTTGAAGATATACGGCATGCCCAGTTTCTCTGTAATAGCCTTAATGCCTCGACCAATACGAAGGGTCCGTTCGTAGTCTTCAATAACGCAAGGTCCTGCAATCAACGCAATCGGGCGCTGTGCGCCAAGCTCCAAGGAGCCAATTTTCACAGTATGCATATTCAACCTCCTCTTTCAGAGTTCCGCTGCCTTATTCATTGCTACGCCAAATTAGCTCTTTTTTCGTTAGACTTTGTAAGAAAGCCTCGGAAGAGCGCCGCTATTCCTGTGTTTTCTTTCGCGTCTACCGGAAAAATCCCTCAACTTGCCGAAGCACTCATTAAGGCATCGGCTCCCTGCTCCATAAAAATACTATACGACTTCAGTTTATCCAAAATATGAACTATTAGTTGTAAAAAAGAGTATGAAACGATTCAGTTCGTGCCCTCCCTTTACTCCCTCTACTCCTGTTTAAAATTCAATCATTTTCCCCTGCTCAGCAGGATTGCTTCCACTCGTTTGAGATCTTCCGGCGTATCAACGCCAACAGAGGCGTGTTTCGTCGGAAGAACTAGAATTTTATGACCGTATTCCAAGGCCCGCAACTGTTCAAGAGATTCCGTTTGCTCCAAGGGCGTCGGTTCCAGGGCCGCGTACTCTAGTAAAAAATCCCGCCGGTATCCGTAAAGCCCCAAGTGCTTATAGGCTTGAATCAAACCTGCTTTACGTGGAAAAGGAATCAACGAACGTGAGAAATACAAAGCATAGCCTTGCTGATCCATGACCACCTTGACCACACTGTCCTGAACCGCTTCCTCTGGCAGCAACGGCGTACATAAAGTAGCCATTTGCAAACCGGGCCGCTCTACAAAAGACGCCGCCAAGGCTTCAATAACTTGCGGCTCCACGAGAGGCTCATCGCCTTGAACATTGATAATAATATCTGCATCCGTATGCTCGCGGGCGACTTCCGCCAATCGATCCGTTCCGGTAGGATGAGTGCTGGAAGTAAGTACCGCCCGCCCGCCGAAAGCCTCCACTGCTTTTAAAATGCGTTCGTCATCAGTAGCGACCAAAACCTCCTGAATCCCTTGCGCTTGAACAGCCTGCTCATAGACATGCTGAATCATCGGCTTACCCGCCAACAACGCCAGCGGTTTTCCCGGCAGCCTTGTGGATGCATACCGCGCCGGAATCACACATACGGTTTTCATACTTCTCGTTTCTCTCCTTCCACTACGCGGCGAATGAGCTCCAAGAGCTGTTCGTAGCAGCCGTCCATAAAACGCAATTCAATCCCTAAAATATAGACAGGCAAAGGACGGTCCGAGTGAATAAATTCAGCCGGTATCTTAACGGCATCTTTTTCGGTTGTAATAATCGCTTTTACTCCAGCTTCCACCGCTTCTTGCATAACCTGCTGCATTTCCACCATCGTATAGTCATGGTGGTCCTCATACCGAGCAGACGCAACCACACAGGCGCCGATATCGGAAATGGTTTGTTCAAAAGAAGAAGGGTTGCCAATAGCCGAAAGCGCCATAATCTTGACTCCTGCGATTTCAGAAAGAGGCAGTTTTTGCGGAGGGTGTCCCTGATACCATTCTCTTATTTCAATACAATGTCTAGGTTGATGCACGCTCTCAATAATAGCCGCATCTGCATTGTACTGGTGCACAGTACTGCGTATGATATCCCTTGTGTCCGGGCTGGATTGGTCTACTTTGGTCAATAAGCATGCATGAGCCCTGTCCAAATGAGCTAACGGCTCCCTTAAAGTGCCTCGCGGCAACAAATAGCGATTACCGAATACGTTTAATGTATCAATCAAAACAATATCCAGATCCCGCATAAGCTGCCAATGTTGGTAGCCGTCGTCCAAAATGACGACCTGCGCCTTCAACTCCCGAACGGCATATTCGCCGGTAACAGCGCGATTCCTGCCAATTACCACCGGAACTCCCGGTAGATTTTTTGCTAATAAAAAAGCTTCATCTCCAGCTTCGCTGGCCGTCATAAAAGTTCGCTTCCCGTCAGAAACCAATCCTACGGTCCCTCTCCATTTTGCCCGGTATCCTCGGTTCAAAAGCACAACCCGATATCCCATATCGCGAATAATCGCCGCCAACCGTTGCGCCGTCGGCGTCTTGCCTGTGCCGCCAACAGTGACGTTGCCTAAACTAATGACTTTACAGGGAAGCTTGTACCGTTTTCGCAAGCCCCACCGATACAGGTTAAGCTTGAAAGTCAGGCCAGCGCCGTAAAGCCAGGAAGAAACACGCAAGAATAGCAAAATAAGCTTTCCTAGTATTCCTGTTTCTTTCCCGTGCACTAATTGATATAAATATGACTGAATCGCTTCTCGTTGGCGCATACATGCCCCGCCTTCTCTCGTAGTTGGCTCTGTTCAAGAGCTTCGCTATTTTTGCAAAAGTTCCTGCAAATAGCAAATGCTTCTCTGGGAAGCCCCTTTATTTTCGCGGACAATATCCAGTGTCAACGCTTCCATGCGCTGGCGCTCCTCGCTGTCTTGCAGCAAGTGCAATACGGTTTCTGTTAGCTCTTGCGCATCACAGACCGTACTACACGCCTGTCTTCCAGAAAATAAAGCATACGTTTCTTTAAAGTTAAACATATGAGGACCAATTAAAATTGCTTTGCCATGCGCCGCCGGTTCTAAAATATTATGACCTCCATGTGCCACCAGGCTACCGCCGACAAAAACAACATCACCAACACTATAAATGCGTCCTAATTCCCCGATAGTATCCAGAATGACCACGCCGCCTTGCCCGCCCTGATTGGCTTGTTGCGTACGACGACGTACAGGCAATCCCTTCGCCAAACACAGCTTCACCAATTCATCTACGCGTAAAATTTCCCGCGGAGCTAAAATCAAAGCCGCCTGAGGATATTCTTCCCTTATTCTTAAAAAGGCCTTAAGAAGCACTTCCTCTTCCCCTGCATGAGTACTGCCGGCAACCAAAATCGGCGCGTGTCCAGTAAGAGTCAGCTCTTGCTTCAATATTTCTCTTTCCTCTGGCGACACGTGCGTGTAGGTTTGGTCAAACTTAGTATTACCTGTCACTACCACTCTATGGGGATCAGCGCCCAGTTGAATAATATACTGCTCATCAATGGCAGATTGCATACAAAAACGCTCCACCGTGTCCAGCATATCCCGTAAAATGCCTTTAAGATAATGATATCGCTTGACACTGCGATCACTGATTCGTCCGTTTACCATCATCACAGGGATCTTATATTGTTTAGCCGCATACAAGAAGTTCGGCCATAATTCCGTCTCCACCAGCAAAAAAGCTTGAGGCCTCACTTGGGCCAGCACCCTGCGCGGCAGCCATGGTAAATCCAAAGGAAAAAAAATCAATCCATCCACATCCGTCAGAATGCGTTTAGCCATAGAATACCCGCTGGCCGTAACGACCGACACTAAGACCGGCGTTTCCGGCATAGCCTGCTTCAGTTCTTTCACTAAAGGACTGGTAGCAACAATTTCTCCCACCGACGCCGCATGCAGCCAAATGCAATTCTTGTTCGCCACCTTATCCAACGCATGCGCAGGTAAGTACCCGAAGCTCTGTCGCAAACGTTCGCCAAAACCGTCTTGTCGGATACACCGATAAGCAAATACAGGCATAGCAGCTATCACTAGTATAACAGTCATGAGATTGTAAAAAAAGCGCATCGTCTAAACCTCGCCGCTTTCTGCCCCAGTATCGCGAAACTGAACCTGGTACAGCTTCTGATACAAACCGCCTGCCTGCAGCAACGCTTCATGGGAGCCCATCTCTACAATCCGTCCCTGATCCATAACCAAAATACAATCCGCCCGGACAATCGTCGATAGTCTATGAGCGATAACCACCGAAGTACGCCCCACCATCAGCTTGTCCAAGGCTTCTTGCACCAACTGTTCACTCTCCACATCCAACGCCGAAGTTGCTTCATCCAAAATCAGCAACCGCGGATCCCGCAAGATAGCCCGGGCAATCGCAATACGCTGGCGCTGCCCGCCTGAAAGCATGCAACCCCGTTCGCCAATAGGAGTCTCATAGCCTTGGGGCATAGCCGTAATAAAATCATGCGCATTAGCCGCTTTAGCTGCGGCTACGACTTCTTCCTGCGTTGCCTCTAAACGACCATAGCGAATATTTTCATATACAGATCGATTAAATAATACCGTTTCTTGCGGCACAATCGCCATTTGTTCTCGCAAGGACTTCTGCGTTACTGTACGAATGTCAACGCCATCCAGATAAATTGTCCCTTGCTGCGGATCGTAAAAACGAGGTATCAGGGCGGCAATGGTCGTTTTTCCCGCGCCAGAAGGACCGACAATGGCAATCATTTGCCCGGGATTCGCTTCAAAAAACACCTGGCGCAATGCCGGTTCTCCCGGATTATAGGAAAAGTCAACTCCCTCAAACACTAAATGCCCTTGAGAGTTTTGCAATATAACTGCATCTTCTGCATCCTGAACCTCCGGTTGAGTATCGATTACTTCAAAAACACGTTGCGCCGCAGCTAAAGCACGCTGCACTACCCCGTAGGATTTGCTGATTCGTTTGACCGGATTGGATAAATTAACGGCATAAATCAAGAAGGCAATCAACGCGCCTGCCGTCAAATCCCCGTGAATTACTTCCCAGCCGCCATACCAGATAATCAGAGTTACGCCGATCGCCGCCAAAAATTCAATGAGAGGAGTCAGCGTTGCCATAAGCTGAGCGTTTTTCATCTGCGCCCGGAAATTAGAAAAATTTTCTTTTTGAAAGCGTTCAATTTCAAAATCTTCCCGCGCGAAGGACTTGATGACGCGGATAGAAGAAATAGCTTCTTGCAAAACTGAAGTAATATCCGCCACTTTCACTTGCATCACATTGCCGGAAGCGCGCAATTTTTTACCAAATATATTGATAGTTTGCCCCACCAAGGGCACCGTGATGAAGGTAAATAGAGCAAGCTTCCAGTGTAAAAAGAACATAGCGCCAATGGAGCCGATCAGGATAACACTCTCCGTAATCAGTTCAATCAGCGTATCCGCCAACGCCCCTTGTACCGCCGCTACGTCATTCGTAACATGACTCATTATATTCCCGGTGGAATTACGCGAGTAAAAGGAAAGTGACAATCTTTGCAAATGGCGATAGATATCTTCGCGTATATCAATGACAATTCTTTGTCCCACATAGGCCATCAAATAACTTTGCCCGTAGAAGAAAATGCCGCGCAACAAAAAAACCACGACGATGCCGCCTGCAATTAGATTGAGCATCATCATATCTTTTTCGGCTAAGACTCTATCAATCACGTCTTTAATAATCCAGGGAACATATAAATTCGCCGCGGAAGCTAAGACTATGCAAAAAATCGCCATTCCCAGCCTAGGTAAATAAGGTCGCAAATATTTTAACAGCCGCATATAGCTATTCATGGGCTTTCCTCCTGCAGTCGGACGCTTCCGCTAAAATTAAAGCCGCTACACGCTGAACGGCGCCATTTTCTCCCAACTTGCGTCGGACTTCCTCCAAAGAGCGCTTCGTAGCCGCATAATACCCAGCATCCTGCAAATACTTTACTACCTCCGCCGCCAACCGCTGCGGCTGCGCTTCATTTTGGACGAGTTCCGGTACAACCTGACAACCCGCAATAATGTTGGGCAAGCTGATATAAGGCAATTTTACCAACAATTTTCCCAATCCATAGGTCAAGGAATTCACCTTATATGTCACAACACAGGGCAAATTCATCAAGGCCGCTTCCAAGGTCACCGTACCGGAAGCCGCCATGGCCGCTTCCGCTGCTTGCATCCAATCGTACAAATGCTCTCGCACCAAACGAACATGAATGCCAGCTGCTTGAATCGCAGGCTGCACCATGTCTTCCGCTACTGTTGAAGCCAGAGGCAACACAAATACCACTTCCGGCACCGTCGCCGCCACTTGCTTAGCTGCCTGCAAAAACATAGGCAGCAATCCCTTGATTTCTTGTTTCCGGCTCCCAGGCAACAGCAAAACGACTCGCTCCTGCGGTTGCAATTTCAGAAAACCTCTTGCTTCTGCCACATTGCGTTTCGTTCCCACCAAATCGAGCAAAGGATGCCCCACATAGGTCACATTGCCGCCGTAGCGCCGGTACAGTTCCGCCTCAAAGGGGAAAATAGAAGCAATATGATCAACCGAGCGCACAACGCCCTTCGCCCGCCACTCACCCCAAGCCCATACGGAAGGGGCTATATAGGAAACCACTCGAATGCCTTTGGCTTTCGCGATTTTTGCCAAGCGCATATTAAAACCCGGATAATCAATCGTAACTAAAATATCCGGTTTCTCCCGATCCATCGCCGCTGCTAACTCATCGCGCAAGCGAAACAACCGGGGAAGATTTTTAATAACTTCCACTATGCCAATAACGCCCAGGTCGGCAATATCATAGAGAATGTCCACGCCTTCGCGGCGCATAGCCGCACCGCCCATGCCAAATAAACGCACGTCCGGATTCATGGCGCGCAACGCCGCTGCAATGCCTGCGCCATGAAGATCACCAGAGGCTTCACCGGCGGAAAGCATGATTTTACACATGAAACATCCTCCTAGAATCGTTTAAAGAGTACGGAACACAGAGTAACGAAGGAACAGAGAAAACCAAAGAATATATATTCTGGCGGCTTCTCCTCTGAACCTCTGTTACTCTGTGTTTATTCACAATTATTTTACCACAATAGCGATATTGTGCGCATCTGCCAAAGCGATGGCTTCTGCACGGTCTACAAGCAACGTTTTTCCAGCTTCCAACACAAGCGCGGACGCACCGGCTTCAATCATAGAGCGAATGGTTGCCGGACCTGCGCCAGGCATATCAAATCGTTGGTCTTGCTGCGGTTTAGCCGCTTTAGCCACTACAGCGCCGGCGCCGCCGGCTAAAACGCCGCCCCGGCGAATGCAAGCGTCGGTTCCTTCTATAGCCTCTACAGCCATGACGGCTCTATCTTTTACTACGACCGTTTGTCCGATGTCCAGTGCGCCTATTTCTCTAGCCATGGACAAACCAAACTCCATATCCGCCAATTCGCTTTCGGTAGGTTGTCGTTTACTCAAAACGCCAGGCTGCGGCAGCAGCATTTTCAACAAAGCGGTTTGATCCGCCACTTGAATGCCTTCTTGGGCCAATTCTTTCACTAACGCCAGTAAAATGGTATCATCCTTTTGATCTGGCAATGACGTCAACAGCCTTTGAAACCGGCCATCCAACTCTACGGCACCGGAAAAAAGCAGTTCCTTGGTTACTTTTCCAAGCATGGTAACCTGAGAAACCTCTTCTTTACGAAGGGTATCCACTAAAAGCTGCAGTTGACCAACACCAATCTGATAATATACAGAGGCCGCTTCCGCCAAATCGTTCTCTACCGTAGGCAACACAGCAATTGCCACTACCGCCAACCCTAAATTCCGCGCACAGAACGCAAAATCAACCGGCAGTCGTCCGACGCCGGCAAGCAAACCGATTTTCTGCATATTCACCGCTCCCATATCCAAATTAGTACAAAAAAGAAACTAGTGTCTCCAAAACAACAGAAAGAGTTGCTACAGAATACCCTGTACTCTGCAGCAACTCTTTCTCTGCTGCAACTTATTCGCTGCTATCACGGCGCGTACGGCAAATACCTCGCTCCGCATTGCGCAAAAAGCGCAAAAAGTGTTCCACTTCTTCGTAAGCTTCCAGTTCTTGTTCCATCATCGCAATCGCTTGATCCAGAGACAAGCCGTTCTTGTATAAAATCCGATACGCTTTTTTCAATTCGCGCCGCGCTTCTTTCGGTACACCCGCTCTAGACATGCCTACGCTATTCAAGCCCGCTACCTTGGCCGGATGCCCATCAGCAATCATAAAGGGAGGTACATCTTGAACCACTTTGGAAGCTCCACCAATCATGGCATTACGACCAATTTTGACAAATTGATGCACCCCTGACAAGCCGCCGATTACAACGCGATCTTCCACAATAATATGTCCTGCCAAAGTAGCTGCATTAGACATGATTACGTGATTTCCTACTATACAGTTATGCGCCACATGCGTATAGGCCATCATTAAGCAATCGGATCCAATGCGTGTTTCTTCGCCTTCGCCTGTTGCCCTATTTACTGTGGTAAACTCGCGCAAGGTCGTCCGGTCGCCAATAAATACATAGCTTTTCTCGCCCTTGAATTTCAAATCCTGCGGTTCCGCCCCAATGGAAGCGCTTGGAAAAATAACGCAGTCCTTGCCAATGCTGGTCCAGCCGTCAATCACAACGTGGGGGCCTATTTTCGTCCCATCGCCAATCACTACATTTTCACCAATGACAGCGTACGGGCCAATTTGTACATCTTTACCAAGACGCGCATTGGGATGAACCACTGCCATCTCGTGAATCATACGCAAAGGTACTACTTTATCCGTTTGCATAATGTGACAACTCCTTCTGACTGAGTCTCTGCCAATACTGTTACAACATTACTATCAGGCTGTTTTTCTGCTCTTATATTCCGACTGCTCAGTCAAATAGAAACGTCATCATTTTTTGCAAAAAAAGCCTTTACGATGAACTACACCGTTCTAGTTTTCTATATCTAGTCAACATCACTGTTTTTCTTGTTATTTATGTTTTTTATTCTTGTTTTTCCGACAACGCAAACATAAATTCCGCTTCCGCTACCAGTTGGCCTTCGACAAAAGCCTCTGCACGCACCTTGCCTACGGAACCGCGCAGACGGGTTACCTCCGCTTCCATACGAACCTGATCGCCAGGTACAACAGGTTTACGGAACTTAACGCCTTCCATACCGGCAAAATAAGCAATCTTCCCTCGGTTTTCTTCGGGATACAATAGCGAAACCCCGCCAACCTGCGCCATAGCCTCCAGCAGTAATACCCCTGGCATAACCGGCTTGTTCGGAAAATGCCCCTGAAAAAAAGGCTCATTGGCAGTCACATTTTTTATGCCAACGCCGCGTTTGAGAGGCTCCAGCTCCAAAATGCGATCTACCAGTAAAAACGGATACCGATGGGGAATAATTTCCTTGATTTCTTCAATAGTTAATACCACTATGCGCAACCTCCCTGTCTGGCCGCAGCAATTAACTGCGACAACTTTGTATTCAATGCATGTCCGGATGATACCGCCACTACATGGCCTCTGATTGGACCGGCCAATGCTAAATCGCCAACTACATCCAGTACTTTATGCCGAACTAATTCATCCGTAAAACGCAGTTTGTTAACGGCGCCATTTTCATCATATACTGCAGCGTTTTCCATGCTGCCGCCCAAAGCCAAACCTTGGGCCTGCAACGTTTCTATTTCATGTACAAAACCAATCGTCCTCGCTGGGGCAATCTCACACCAAAACAACTCCTTGGTAATTTCAACATCAGCAAATTGAATTCCAATCGCCTTGTGCGGATTAACCGAAGTAAAAGTAATACGAAACCCATCATACGGCAAAATAGAAATAAATCGTTTTTCTTCCCGCACAATGAGCGCCTTTTCTATCGAGTAAACTGAACGTAAGGATTGCTGCTCAGCCCGCCCCGCTTCGGCTAAAAGCTCCAAAAACGGCAAGGCGCTCCCATCCGCCACAGGCGGTTCCAACGAATCAATTTCAATAAGACAATTATCAATGTTCAACGCAGAAAATGCCGCCAAGATATGCTCTACTGTAAATACCTTGGCTTCCCCCTCTTCCAACGTCGTCGCCCTCATGGTTTGCGTTACACAGGCTGCCTTCGCCGGAACGCGAGGTCTGCCGGATAAGTCCGTCCTTTCAAAAATGATTCCCGTATTTGCAGGGGCTGGCAAAAACCGCACCTTCACTTCCCGTCCAGAATGCAGGCCAATCCCGCTATAGGATACTTCCTTTGCCAGGGTATTTTGTAGTTCCATGATTCCTCCCAAAAGCATTAAGCCTTTGTTTATTCTAGCGGATTTATGCGTGCAACGCAAGACTTTCTGTCTTCTCTCCATGTTTCCAGCGATTATGCAGCCAAAACCACTCTTCCGGATACTGCCTAATGTGCTCTTCTACGCACTTCGTCAACACTTGCGTTGTCTGTTGAATTTCTTCTTTTTTATTTCCTGTCTTTTCAACAAATACAGGCGGATAAAGCCAAGCATGATGCCGTCCATCCGCCTCTTGCGTAATAAAAGCAGGCACAATTGGAATCTGGCGCATACGTGCCAAATGAGCCGCTCCGGATGGACTGGAGGCTTCACGTCCAAAAAACTGCGTCCGCACGCCTTCCGGTCCTGCATCCTGATCTACCAATAACCCGATAATGCGTCCTTCGTTTAAAAGTTGAATCATTTCCTTTACACCCGTTTTATACGTCACATGCATGCCGCTTTGACGGCGATATTCATTAATAAAGCGGTCCATCGCATCATTCGTCTGCTTCTGTACCACTGCCACCAGCGGAAAGCCTCTCTTCGCCAAGGCGGCTCCCAATAGCTCCCAGTTGCCGCTATGAGCCGTCGCCAAAACCACGCCTCTACCCAAAGCCAAGGCTTGTTCCAGATATTCTACACCGCTGAAGGATATCCAGCTATCAAGAGGCTGCTTCAATACAAGCGGCACACGCAGCACTTCCACAAACATAGGCCCAAAACGCGCGGCGCTGGCACGAGCTACGCGCTCCGCCTCCGCTAACTCAACTCCCAGACTCAGTTGAATGTTTTCAATAGCCATTTTTTTTCTTTTTTGCGGCGTTAGTTTCCAGGCTATTTCTCCCAGATAGCCGCCCCATCGCTTAGCCGTCACTGTAGAAAGGGAACATGCTAAACGGCTTAGAAGCTTTACAGCAAAATATAACATTGGACACTCCTCGATTAAAATAGGTTTGAATTAACAGGAGTAAAGGGAGTAGATGGAGGGCTACGATAGAGAATATTGAACAAGAGAACCAGAGTCACGTGAGGGTACGCACGAGGGCTAAGTAACTTTTGTCATTGCGAACGAAAAATCCGCAATCCTCATTCGTGCCCTCAGATTCTCCCGAGACTCCTGTTAAAATTCCCATTCCCACCCCTGCCCTTTTAACATAAAACATGGCGGCCGAAGCCGCCATGTTTTTTAGTACGTATAGCTTCCGCCAACATAGCTTTTGCCTGCGTAGTGCCCAGCATCTAAACGAAAATCAGGCCCCAGTGAAACGCGAACCCCAGCCCCCCATTGTCTCCCGTCTTGCTCTAAGAGCAACTTAGTCTGCGGCAACAAAGGCGCTTCTAAAGCGCCGAACAAGCCATGATACCGTCCATTGCCAACACCGGCGTGTAAGCGCAACCCGAATGGCAATCCCTTGCTGGCAACAACATAAGCAGTCCGTTGCTCTTGTGCGCCAACATCCTCCATGCCAATCGCAATGCCGGGGCGCAAAATCTGTTCTTGCGCCAAAGCCCATTTTACATTCCACTGCACGGCAGCGCCCTGGTTTCCCTCTGTACGATGCAAGGCACCCACTTCCAGCGCCTGCCCCAAACCGAAAACAACTACATCTCTTTTTTCTCCAGGCCGATTATAGCGACCAATGCTGAAGCTGTTTACAGTAAGCACATCAGCGCTGACTACATTCGCCCCTCCGGTGCTTCCCTGCAAGGTCGGCGCCGCTTCTGCCTTGCTAAAAATAAGTGCTGCAAACAACACAGTTAGACAGGCCAACAATATCCTACTCCACTGCCTCATGTCACGTCTGTGCTTTTGGCTGTTCATGCTTTCGACTCACCAATCCTAAGCTGAGCTAACTGTTTTTCCAATTCCCGAACTCGTTTTAGCAGTTCTGGAACTTTAGTAACTGCCGCTTCATTTTTCAGCCACTCTTTGTACGGGCGCGCCGGGAATCCGCCACAAAAAGAATTGCTGGCAATATTGCCAATCGGAGCCGAACGCGCCGCAAAAACGCAATTGTCACCAATGGTAAGATGACCGGCACTGCCGGATTGGCCAGCAAACGTAACGCGACTGCCAATTTTCGTACTGCCGGCGATACCAGTCTGCGCCACAAAAAAACAATGCTCTCCAACTTCCACGTTATGCCCAAAATGCACTAAATTATCAATTTTCGTCCCTTGCCGCACAACAGTCCACCCCGTTGTCGCCCGATCCAAGCAGGTATTAGCGCCGATTTCCACATCGTCTTCAATACGCACGCCTCCAACTTGCGGAACTTTGCGATGCCTGCCGTCTACCGTCACAAACCCAAAGCCATCACTGCCGATGACAGCGCCACTATGTACAATAACCCGATCTCCTAGTTCACAGCCTTCGCGAACCGTTACATTGGGATACAGAATGCAGTCACTCCCCACACTACTGCCAACGCCAACATAGCTATGAGGATACACGATGGTATTAGCGCCAATCGAGGCACCGGAATCAATTACCGCACAAGGCATGATCGCAACATTATCGCCCAATACCACATTCTCCGCCACTACAGCTGACGGATGTACCCCCCGTTCCACCGCAGAGCTCGGCGAAAAAAGTTCCAACAAGATTGCAAATGCAGCACGCGGGTTATCAACTCGTACTACAACTTTAGGAAAATCAGCATCAACATCTTTGGCTACCAAAACAGCGCCAGCGCGGCTCGCCGCAGCCTTTTCCAAATGAGGCGCTACGGCAAAAGTAATATCTTCCGGCCCCGCCTCTTCAATATTGGTCACACTGTTAATCGCTAATGCAGCATGTGCTTCATCAATGATTCCATCTACCAACTTGGCAATTTCAGCTAATGTTTTCATTTTTACCTGGCCTCCGTTATTGGAGACGTTTGAGAACTTCGTCCGTAACGTCAATGCCGCCTTGGGCGACTTCTCGTTTATACAAAATAACAGTCAGTTTCTTTTCCTGAGCAATTTGCTCCAGCGTCTTTTTTAAATCGCTTTCAAACTGTTCGCCAACTTGCTTCTGCAATTGACGATATTCTCCCGCTAAAGCCTGCTGTTTCTGCTGCGCTTCCGCCGAGTCGCCGCTTTGTTCTTTTTGCATTTTTTCCATAATTTCTTTTTCTTTGGCGTCCAATTGATCCTGCAAGGTTTTGACTTTAGGACTTTCCTTAACTACTTTCTCCATATCCACAAAGCCCACTGTAGGCTGGCTGCTGCAGCCGCCAATCAACAAAACTGCAAAGCATAGCGCCAAGACCAGTGCCATCGTACGTTTCTTTTGCATCATGTCCATCATACTCCTCGTCACTCTAAAATAGACAGCATCCGCTCTCACGGATGCTGTAAGGCTTGTGCTACCCATTCCGTAATATCTACCGCTTGCATGGCTGCAATCGGTTTTTTCAAGACAATATCCACACCGCGCGCACTAGCGATGCGCCCCGCCCGATCCTGAACTTCCTCTTGAATGAGACGTTGCATTTCTCGCCATTCTATTTCTTGCTGCTGCAACGTTTCTTCCAAGTCCCGAATTTGCCCTACACGTATCTCGTTAGGCGTTATCGTTGATACGTTTGAAGCTTCTACTTGCGCTACAGGGGTTTGTCTGGCAACGGCTTGCTCTTGCCGAATCGCTTCCCTCAAGGGCGCCAGCGCAACAGTAAAGCGCGTCGCTAACTCCGCCTCTTTTTGAGCCAGACGTTGCTGCTGCAGTTGCTGTACTTGCGCTAACTGCAACCGAAGAGTTTCCGCCTCTTGGGGCTGCAACGATACAATACGCAGCTTTAGTTGCAGGGAAACCACTTCCGGATCCAACTCCCGATGTACCTCTTCCCCGTACGCCTTCATTTCCTGATCCAGCTCTTTTCGCAGATTTTTGGCCCGTTCCTGGAGCTGTTGCTGCAATTCCGCTTCTTTTAATGACTGTGTTGCCTGTGCTACAGCCGGCAGAGCCGGCAGAGCCGGCAGAGCAAGAGTCTGTATGTCGTGCGCCGCTTGCATCATCAAAGACTGCTTCAGCCACTCCAGCTTCTGCTTTCCAGCCAGCCACGCCGTCTTTTTACTTTGCCATGCCAGATACTTGGGGTGCGCCTTCATTACTTTTTCTTCGTCCAACACCGCCCAAACCGTCGCCTTTGCTTGTTCGGAAGCCGATTGGTTTCCGCAGGCGCTCACTGCCACCGCAAGCAGGATTAGAAATACCAATAGAATTCCTCGTTGCTGCCGGCTTTGTTTGGACATCATTCAGTTCCTCCAGTTGGACTTTTCATAGTAAGGAAGGACCGAGTCGAACAAAGGATCGGCTCGGTCAAAAATCTTATTTGAATTTTTTAATAACTTCGTCAGTAATGTCTTGTCCGCCGTAAACAACATTGCCTTTGTCAATGACAATGGCCAAGCCCTTAGCATCAGCCACAGCCTTAACCGCTGCGGTTACTTTGTCGTTGACGCTTCCCAACAGAGATGCTTTTTTCAATTGCAGACGTTCTTGGATCTGCATGTAATAATCTTGTTTTTCCTTGTCGTTCATGGTAGCCGCTTTAGCGTCGAAATCTTTTTTAGCTTGCGCGACTTCGTCTTCAAAGGACTTTTGCGCTACCGCATAATCGGGATGCTGCGATACCAGCATGTCATAATTGACAACCCCAACACTACCCGAACCAGCTGCCGCTGCATGACTTACGCTGCCGGACTGCGACACCGCCAAGCCTACTACGCTGAGTACAAAGAAGGCTACAATAGCCAGGGAAATCATACGAATCTGACGTTTTTCCAATTTCATCATTTTTAAGTTTCTCCTCTCTTAATCGGAACTCATTCATTATTATACCAGGGCCTCTGCCGGCTTTCAAGAAAAGAAGATAGGGGATACGAGACAATTTAACAAGGGTAGAAGGAGGGTGCGAATGAGATCTTAATGCAGTAACTCCAAAAATTAAGGAGCCGCTGCTTTAACGAACGCTCCGGCAAATAGAGAAATTTTTTCGTTAGACGCGAAAGAAAACGCAGGCATAGCGGCGCTCTGCCGAGGCTTTCTGACAAAGTTAAATGGAAAAAGAATCTATTGGCGGGAGATGTGAGTAAAGCAATGACTCCTGATCAAAAAGTCGCAATAAGACGCAGCCAACGTTCCTCGTTCGTAAGAACGTATTCGGCACTTAAGAATTCATGCAACCGATAGCGCACTCCTAGTTCGCTGGCATGCTGATCTTCATACCTCTCTAGGCGCAAACTCCAAGGTCCCCCCAATTGCTGGCGCATCCAGAAAATCTTCTCGCCGTCTTGAAACTTATATTTGACTCCCGCTTCTGTCTGTGAGGACACTTGCCAACCCAAACCAGAATACCAGCGATTCTTTACATCGTTAGGAAAAAAGTCGCCTTCCAAAAAAAGTTCGCCCTGCGGCGTTGCCTTCCAGCCGGCATGAAGCCGCACGCGCGTTGCTTCATCTTTTTTTCCCATATCCAGATAGCCTTCAGCAAACATGCGATAATAACGACTTTCCGCATCCAGCACCACTTCTGTTACCGGACCGGTTCGCACTTCTACCAAGCGCATTTGCAAGCCCAGCTGTTTCACCCACGCATGGGTTGCCGCCTTAAGCAGCAATTGTTCAGCCAGCGCTTTCTCCTGTCGAGCCACAAAAGAAACAGGCAGTTGCAACCAGCCTTGCCCCTCCTGCTCCAGATCTTTTTGCACAGTATAGAGCAATACATTCGGCAAGCTGCGTGATCGCAAGGTAACTTTCAATGCGTGTACCAGCGGGGCTCTGGGAGTCATTGTCAGTTTCACTTGTGTCGTTTTAGCAACCGAAACTTCTACTTCCGGCCGAAACTCAGGCAATTGATCTTCAAACCATTCTCTCACTACCGTACGCACCAGCCCTGCGCCCCAGTCAGCTGCATCTACCGGCATACCTAGAAGCACTTCATCTACTACCTTTTTTAAGGTTTCTACCTGAAAACGCAATGTTTCGCGCCCTCTAGAAGGAAATCCGCTATCGTCCCAAGTCAAATCCGTTTTTTCTACCACATCGCCCCAAGGAGTCAAACGCAAAGAAATTTTTGTTTCTTCTCCCAAAGAAATACTAGCTGCTTCGACGGAATAGCCAATTAAGATTCGATCAAACACTTCACAAATCATGCGCTCGTAAGCAGCTCGCTTCGGTTCGATCATTGCTATCGGTCGGCCCATCAGCACTTGCGACGCTACCGCTTGCACGCTGGCCTGAATACGCAAGGCTAGTCTGGCTGGCAGCGGCTGCCCCTTGTCATCACTGACAACAACAATGGATTGAGAAATGACTGGTTCCGCCGCCCAAGCAGGGATAATTCCTATCCACAGCAACGCCAGCACTCCCAAACACAGTTTCAGCAGCCGCTGCTTCATTAGAACTGTCCGCCAAAGCTAAAGTGAAATCTACTTGTTTCATCACCTTTACCATAATCTAAACGCACAGCGCCTAGCGGTGTATTCACGCGAAGCCCCACGCCAACACTCTTCTTCCATGTATTATCTCCGCCAACGCCGGACCACGCGCGGCCAGCATCTCCAAAGACTACGCCATACACTTTCTTGGCAATAGGCACTCGATATTCCAACGTCGCCGCCCACATCTTATTTCCCTTAAACTGATCATCTAAATAACCGCGCAGGGTATCCGAACCTCCAAGAGCAAAACGCTGACTATCCGGCAATTCTCCGTTCGCCCAGCCAACCATGCCACGAAAGGCCAATACATGGTCGCGTCCCACCTTACGATAGGTGCGCAATTCCGATCTGTACTTTTTGAATGAAAAGTCGCCTCCCAGGCCAGCAAATTCGCTTGACACCGAAAAACGACGTCCTTCGGTCGCGTTGAAAATATTATCTCGATTATCAAAAACGCGTTGGAGAGTTACGCTGTTAGTCGTCCCATAGTTGCGCACCAAGTAGTCGGCATTAAAGTTTTGATCATACGTAGACGAACCAATCGTAGCTTGATAATCAACTGGTCCTTCTTGATACCCCATGTACGTATCCGTCCGATGCTTAAGAGTCACATAATTACGAACATATTCCCCTTCCGGACGTCCCAACGTCACCTCTACCCCTTTACGCCGCTTATCATACGTAGACCGTTTCGTATCGGTATTATCATAGTAATCCGTATACTCGTTAGTCATATCATATAAAGTAAAGCTAAGAGACGTTTCTTTATCATCCACCCAGGGACGAGTGTAACTGAATTCATAATTCTTATTTTTCCGGTTAGTATTGCTGGCTCCTTTGCCCCCAATTTCCCAGTGAATCTTAATTTTATCTCCAGTCCCTCGGAAGTTATTGTCGCCAACTTCTAAAATTCCTATGGTCCCGTCTGTTTTACTGTAACCAGCACCGATGGTAAAAACGCCTGTTTTTTGTTCCACTACATCAATTTCAATAATTACCGCATTAGGTTCACGCCCAGGATTGAGCTTGAAATTCACATCCTCGAAAAAGCCGAGATTATAAATGCGCTGCAGGCTTCGTTTTGCCAATTTGCTGTTAAAAGGCTCATTTTTCTTTAACTTCATTTCCCGAGTCACTACATAGCTTTTTGTTTTTTCGTTGCCTTTGACAATAATATCTTCCACGATACCTTCATTAATGCTTACTTTCAATACGCCATCTTTATCTAAAGACAGATCGCTGACTTTTGCCAATATGTAGCCTTCGGTTTTATACAACTCCTCAATGGCCGCAGCATTCTCTTGCAATTGCTTCGCGTTCAGTACTTTCCCTTCCGGCACCGTCATTAAAGCTCGCAGCTTGTCTGTAGCAATCTTGGTATTACCTACTATGTTAATCTTATTCAGCACGGGATTTTCCCGCAACACATAGACAACCTGTACGCCTTCCGGCGCTTCTACAAAGGTTGCTGTTACATCTGCAAACCAACCGCTTTCATACAAGCTTTTTAAGTCATTTTGAATTGATGCCGCTTTCCAGGAATCTCCCGGTTTCACTTGAATGTACTGCAACAATTCATTGTCCTTTACCACTTGATTGCCATGAATTTTCACAGCGCTAATTGTTCTGCCGGTATAATCCGCCGGTTTCGCAGGCGCGGTCGCCTCGGGAGCAACCGCTTCGGTAGCCGCCTGTGCTACCTCTCCATCAACCATCCACAGCCCTCCTGACAAACATGCCGCCAAAAGGATTTTACTATATTTATGCTTTTTATTCATATATGTCCCCCTATCCGTCTATTGACCCGCGCCGCGTAGCGCCTTGCCGGCGGCTCGCAACGCTTTTTGCATTTCTTCCGAAGAAACGCTTTCGGCTTTAGCCGGTTTAGTCGCTTCCTCCGATTTCTTCTCTTCTTGAATAACCGCTGCTTCTTTCGGCTTTGCCAAAACTACTGGAGCCGTTTCCACATTGAGTCGAGGTTGTTGGGCCGCGCTAACTACAACTAGGTGTTCTGGTATTTTACCTATTTCCAAATTACTAGTACGCGAAGGAACAATGCTCTCTGTACCTACTACTGTAGAATCAGTCGCATGTTGTTTCGCCAAAAAAATTCCAGCTCCTGCGGATAAAGACAATAGTACGGCAAAAGCCATGGCCAATCCTTGCCATCCCCAGCGCGGTTGCAACCAAAAGGGAAGCTTTCTGCTTTCACGCGCATGCTGCAATTCCGCCTGTGCCAAAAGCAAGTTTAACTCTCCCTGCATTTCTTTCTTTTTTCCAAAGGATTCTTCCGCTTGATGCAACCACTGTCTAGCGGTTGCTAAGCGATGGCATAACTGAGTTTTCGATTGCATCTTTTCCACCTGCCTTCACATGCGACTATATAGTCCCCAAAAAGCATCCTTCTTTCATCTCTAAAAAACAAGCAAAAAACAGATTGAACAAGCAAAAACAGTAGTTATTGGCAATTTTTATTCGATTCTATACTTCTTTTCTTCCTCCAGCTTTCCATTTACCAGTGCTGCATAAAACGAGAAAGCATGCCTCGAATTCTCCGCACCCCTTGCTTCTGCAAACGATATATGTGCGAAAGAGTCACATTTAATTCTTCCGCCAATTCTTTTGCTTCGCAATCCCGTAAAAAAATCCCGCTGACCACTTGTTGTTCTTTTTCCGGAAGACGTCCTAACGCCTGTTGCACTTGGCCGACTAAAAATCGCTGTTCCACTTGCGCCGCCACCGCCGGACCGATATCCAGCAATTGCTCCGCCAAGGTAGCTCCATCCGCATCCACCCAGGGCAAATCAATGGAGGCAGCCACTTGACGCCCTTCTTTTTCCAAATAGTTTAACATGCGGCCTCGAATGCGGTGTACTGCAAACAAGCTAAAGGCTATTCCTCGCTTGGCATCAAACCGTTCCGCCGCTTCGATCAAGCCTACCGTTCCTTCCTGAATCAAGTCCATCTTTAATTCAGCCGAGACTTGAAATGACATGGCCGTCTTGAAAACCAAGGGTTGGTAGCTTTCAATCAATACTTTGCGGCTAGATTCATCGTCCTCGTCGCGCCATTTTCGCCATAAATGTTTTTCTTCTTCCGGCTCCAAAAGACGCACTTGCTGCAAGGCCTCTAAGTACTCTTTCATGTCATCCCTCCTCTCTGCCAAATTTTCTTTATTTTACCACATTCAATTTAGTATATCATTTTTGCGATTCTCTTAAAATCGGATTTTTGTCTCAATGCCAACAATTTTACGTTTTTCTTCATTTGTTGCAGCAAAAAAACTGATTTGACGATTTAATTCGTATTTAGCCTCCCATGTATACAGCTTTCTATCTTGATTGGTCGTATAAGCTACATACAGCTGCGGCATTAAATACTTGCCTAAACGAACATTATAACTTTTTTCAATGTCTTCTTCAGTCGTTTCTTTACGAGTCAGCCAGATATTTCCTAACGCATAGCCTCGTACCATTCGGAACTCATCCAGCCCCAGTAAGTCACGGAGTGAGTCTTCCACATCGCTGACCAGCCGAACTTCCAAGCCGGTGCTGAACAGATCATATACCTGCTCCGTACCAAGAGAACTGTTAACTCGTCCCCCGGAGGCCAATCCGGTATTACGCCCTCGGAGCGTCAGCATTTTGATGATTTCGTCTTGACTCATTGCTGGTTCGGACCGAAGCTGCAGTTCCATATTCTCCGCCGGTCCTGTAATCCCCAAAAGCACAAGATTTTGCTGATAAACAGTTGCAGCTCGCAAATGCAACACAGGCAAGAATGTCCCTCGGCGCCCAAATTCGGCCTTGGCCACGTTCACCTTAAAGGGCGTTCTTAAATATTTCACAGTGCCTCTTGTCGCATGCACTTCGCCTTGCAGATACGGCTCCTTCAGCGTACCTCCGGCATGGACAGCTCCCTCTAGTTCCATGTCATACAATAACGGATTATACAGCCGCGCGCCACGCTCTATTTGAAAGTCCACATCTAAGCCTAAATCCCAGTCCCAAGCAGTATTGCTGTCGACAAGAGGAATGTTAATGCTATTTCCTTTGCCTATTTTGACATTCCCCTTCAACTGAGGCGATCCATGATCCGGAAGCAACTGCAACTTTCCAGATACCGGTCCTTTAAAGTACTCACTGTCGATTTGGGATTTATCCAAATTCAACAGTACTTGATAATCAACAAGGTCACGCCCTTGCAAACGAGCTTGCCCTGATGCTGTAACTGTGCCACTTCCCAATTTACCGCGCAAATCGGCCAGAGACAACGTCGTTCCTTCAAGACTCATTTTAAGATGTGCATCAGCCAAGGGTTCCTTGAGACCTTTTAGTTTTATAACTCCTTTAGGAACTTCCACTTCGCCGTACAATAATGGCTGCGACCAGGTTCCGCCTAAACGAACTTCTCCCTTTATCGGCCCTTCCGCCCAGGCAACTTGTTTCAACATTAACGGCAACATGCCCAAATTGGCTTCGTTCAAATCTAAGCGTAAATCCATAGGACCATCGGCGCCATCGCCGCGCAGCGCCGCCACTGGAACCGTCCCACGAACCCGCGCTCGATACTGTCCGCTGGCTAACGCCGCCTGTTCCACTTCAATCTTCTTCTGATCGATCAAGAGAAGCGCCGTAGCAGAATCAAAGGATACGCCGCCAAGTACCCCCTTGGAAACTCCTATCGACAAGTTCACAAAGGGCTTGTCCGCCGGACCGGATAGCTGCGCGACAAAATCCAAGCTCCCTTTCGCAGGCAGTTTTGGAAAAAACCAAGTAGTCAAAAGCCCTGCATCCAGATTGGTTCCGCCAACCTCCAATTGGTATTCTCCGCGCAAGTCAGCAGTCCCTTGCGCCACCAATTTGCCATTCACGCCTTGTTTGGCCTCGAAACGATGAATCGTGATCAAGCTGCCAATCTGGCTAACATGAATATCTGCTGCTTCCAGCGGATACCCTCTCAGCAATCCGTCTTGCAAACGACCATATAAATCCAAGCTGGGCACGCCAACCTCGCCGCCAATGCGCACAACACCGTCTAAACGACCGTCAACACCGGAATCGGTAACATTTAAAATAGGCAGCAAATGTGCTAGTTGAGCGTGGTTAACTTCCAAAATACCGTCAATCACGCCATTTTCTAAATTCGTGTCTCCCTTAAATGAAATATTCCCTTTTCCCAATTGCGCGGAAAACCGGGGAATATTCACATAAGATCCAATACTCTCCACATGGCTTTGCACATTCTTAACTTTTTGTCCGTTGAGGGTTAACTCCGGTACAGACAGTTCTCCGTAAAAGGTTGGTTCATTTTTCGTCCCGCCAATAGTACCGCTAAAGCTAACTAAGCCGCTCACCGCATAAGGATAATGCACTTGAATTTGCGCCAGCTCCAAATCGTTGGCTTCTACTCGAAATGCTAAATTGCCCTGTGCATCCATAGACCCTTTTGCCCTAAGTCGAGCGCGCAAAATGTTTAGCAGTAACTCATCCAAGTCTATGCTTCCATCTTCATGCAAAGCATATTTTCCGCTTAAGCGTGAAAAGAAATACGGCGCCGCCTCAGGTTCCGTCCGGAAAGACCCATCACGCAAAACAAACTGTCCTCGCACAATAGGCGCCGCAATAGTGCCGCTAAGCTGCATAGTGTTTTCCAATTTCCCCGTTACCAAGGCGGACACACCCGTTATCGGCAACACTTCTTCAAGACGAGCTTCCTTGCTTATCACTTCCAAAGCTAGCCTGCGTTGGCCTCTCCATTCCAAACTTCCTCGCAGTACATGCTCCGCTTGGCCCCGCTGCAACATACCTTGCCGCAATTCCAGCCGGTCGCCGACAATATCAGCTTGTGCAAATACCGAATCATAAGGCATACCAGCCAGTTCGCCGGAGCTAGCTTTCAGTTCCAATACGCCCTGTGGCTGTCTCCAATTGCCAGCAAGCTGCAAGGCTATATCGGCTCGGCCTGAAAACGCCTTCCCTTGCAGAAGCGGTTGCAGTCGTTCCAGCGGCAGTTGACTGCCAAAAAGCTGCAGTTCCCCTTCTTCACCCCGAAGCTTCCCTGCGCCAGCTAGACTGCCGCCCCCGATCTCTCCCTGCAATTGCACATCTTGGCCGCCGTCGCGTTGAACCAGCACCACAGTAAGACTTTCCGCCGCAACACCTTGCCAGCTTCCCTCACGCACTTCCACCGTTCCTTGCAGTACGTTCGGGCGCGCCTGCCACCCTTTCCCTTCCAGGTAACCATCTACGCTGAGCATGCCTTGTACGCCTTGCTCGCCCAGTTCAGGAAGCAGCGAAGCTAACGAATTTAAAGACAAATTTCGTCCCTGGCAAGCCAGTCGATAACGTTGATCCTTCCATTGCAGCCAGCCGCTTCCTTTCAGCAAGCCCCCTGCTACATCCCCTTCAAAAGACGCTACGGTTAGCTGTTCTGCATCTGCTTGCAACTTTGCTTCAGCGCGTTCTATAGAGATTCCGCCAATATCTGCGGTATGCACTGTCACCGTTCCTGCTATCTGAGGCTGATTGAGAGAACCGCTCAGCTGCAAATCAAAACCAGCATCGCCAGCTACTTCTATCGGCAGTTTCGGAATATACGATTTCACGCTTGCCAGATCCACATGATCCGCTTTACTTTGCAATTCAAAAGTTAACTGATCCAGTTTGCCAAATTCCCCTGCAGCTCCTCGCGGTAAATGAAGATAGCCTTGTATCAACGCCGATTGCCCTGCCGCTTTGCCTCGCAAAGCCACATAAGCCTTGTGCTCATTTTCTTTATGCAGAGAAGCCAACGTCACCATGCCGCTTACATCTTCCACGGGCACGCCGGCAATCTCGGCAGATACATGTTCCAGCTGCGCATTCAGATTGACAGCGGGCCGGCCGCTGCCTTCCTGGCGCAGAAAAATACCAACCTGCGAAATACTGCCGGTAAGATTTTTCACCTGAGCTTCCGCAGACAGAAGCGGCGCCAATTGAGAAAGAGCCAGTTGGGGGACCTGGAGGTTTACCAGCCCCTGTCCCTCATCATTCCAGCGTCCTTGCGCCGTCAGCTCCCGTCCGTCAAAGACGGCCTTCAAATCCAATACCGTTTTGGATTCTTCGCCAATATGCACCGAGCCAGCCAAGTTCTCCAAATTCCATGCCCCTCGGGGCAATGAAATATGTATATTCCCTTCTCCCAAGAAGACATCGGCATCCAACCGACTTTTTCCTTCAGGACGTTGGCGCAAAAACTCTTCCCATGGCCATTTCCCTTGTGCGTCTTGTTCAATCAACACGAGAGGCTGTACTACTTTTATCTCTGAAACCGCTTTAATCGGCTCCAACTGCCCCAACGCTCGCAGCGGATTTATCTTGACCTCAATCTTCTGGGCCGTTAATAAAACCGCCCCTCCTTGGGCCGCTCGCAACTCGGCATCCCGCAAGACCACCGAGAATGGAGCTTCCAGGGAAATAGAACCTACCGACAATTCTCCCCCTAATGACGCATTGAGCTGTTGCACGACTTCAGGGCGAGCCTCCTCTAGCCAGGCGGCACTCCACTGGTATATTGCTCCAAAAAAGAGGAGGGTCACCGCAGCTAAAACACTCGCCCCTTTTGCCAAGCGACGTATGTTCACACTCGTCCCCTCCTTTCCAAACATCATCATATTATCCACATCTTCGCCGACATTAGGTATTTCAATTGCCGCCAGACGTAGTCAACATCGTTGCCTTTATTTACGAACCACTGGAATCCCCATGGCTTTTTCCAATTTCGCCTTACTGGTATTATAGTCGTACAAAGCTTGAATATAGTTAGTTTTCGCCTGGGTTAACGCAACCTGTGAATCCATTACATCCAAATTGGTGCCTACGCCTGCGCTATAACGAACTTGGGCAATTTTATAATCCTCTTCGGCTTGTACAACTGCCACCTTCGTCGTATCAATGCGTTTTTCCGCTTCTTGCATATTTAAGTAAGCCTGGCGCACTTCCAAGTGAGCGGCATCGCGCGTCTTACGCAGTTGCTCTTGCGCTTTTTCTACCGACGCCTTAGCCTGACTAATTTTTGCATCCGTCAAGCCGGAATCAAATACATTCCAGTTCGTCGTAAAGTAAACGCGCCAATTGGTATTGTTGTCCCCGGGGAAAGATTCATCGTTAAAATCGTATAAAGAAGACAATGTTACCGTAGGCTTCTTGCCGCTTTGCGCAATTTGCACTCCCTTAACAGTTGAAGTCAAGGAATCTTTAGCCTGCAGTACATCCGGGCGATTCTTTAAAGCATAGTCGATGCAGTCAACCATAGACTGTTCATACTTCTGATAGGTCAGTTCTTCTTTTAACGTTATTTTTGTTTCCAATGGCAAGCCAATTACATTATTCAAAGAGGACACAGCTACCTCATAGGTATTATCCGCTTTAATCAGTGTCTGCTTTGCATTAGCCAGTTCTACTTCAGAACGCAAAACATCAGACTTAGCCACAGTACCGACATTAAACTGGGCCTGCACATTTTTCAAATGCGCTTCCAAACGATCTACCGATTCTTTATCCACTTGAACCATATTGCTGGCTTGCAACACATCATAGTATCCAGTTGTTGCGTCAAGTTTCATCTGCTGCCAAGCCTGTTCCACGCCTACATTCGCAGAATGCACCCCCACCTTCGCTTGATCAATAGATCCTTCCACTTGTCCGCCGGTGTAAAGAGGTAACGATAAGGTAACTGTGTTGTCATACAAGTATTCATTATAACCAGCGCTATAATTGCCGCCCCGGCGGCTATCAAGATGCGTATAGCTCAAGACCGGCATCCGCCCAGCTTTCGCCTGCCGTAACAACCCTTCAGCCTTTTTCTGATCCGCTAAGGCCATTTGTCCTGTTGGATTTGTAGCTAGCGCCTTTTCAATCGCTTCCTGCAGTGTCAAATCGACATCAGCGGCCCAAACCGATTGCCCGCTTAACAAGCCGCTCATAACTATTGCCGCCATAACTTTTTTCCATTTTCTCCTTTTTTGCACCTTGCATCCTCCTTTATATCCCAAGCCGCGTTATAAACCAAATTGTATTTCCTTTATTTTTTACATTTTGACTGACCAGTCAAAATGTAACTTCCTCATTATATGAAGGTTTTTCCGTGCTTGTCAATGCTCTCTCTGGAAGAACCTTCTTTAAAAAGAAGTCCTAACGCCAACATAGGTGCTCTCTCTCGTGTTTTTACCAGCGCTATCGGTCTGCCCAACCAGCCAAGTCTGCGGCGCAATCCGCCATTGACTACGCAGCTTCCAGCGCAAGTCATTAGGATCATAGGCATCCACGGAAACAATCCAGTTTTTACTCAAATGATTGTCGACACCCACTCCCATCTTACTATCCATCAAACCTGCCCGAAAATCAAGCTCGCCATTTCGCCGTCCCATTTGCAAGGTAGTCTTCGTTCCTTCTCCCAAATTGGAAAATCCAAGCAAAGCAAAATCCTTTTCCGAAGTATCTAGGCGAAAATCAATATCGGTGCGATACTTCCGCTGTTCCGGGTTGTAAAAGAAATCGACATCCCCGCCAATCTTCATCGAGTCAAATTTTCCTAGCATCCGATTAGCCTTTTCACTGGCTTCTCTGGCATTACGCAAGGTTGCCTTGATATTACGACTTGTTTCCGGATCACTTGCAATCCCGTCCAGTGAGGTGGCAATACTTTCAATTCTCGCGCTGGCATTTTTCATATTGTGCAGCATTTCTCGTACATCTCTAGCGGTTTCACCGTTATTATCCAGCGTAGCCACCATGGTATCTACGCGGGCAGACAAATTGCGAAGATTTTCCGACATTACCTGTAGGTTTCCAACCATAGTACGAATATCACTTTCATTCTGCACCGCCATCCGAGCAAGCGCAGCAGTAAGCTCTTCCATATTTTGAGCGATTGCCTTTGAACGCAAAAGCGCTTGCTTTAAAGAATCTTTTACCGCCGGATCCCCCACTAAGTCATTAAAATGGGCCAGCAACGTCCTCATTTCCGCCATCGTTTTATCGGCGGAAGCCATAACCGAATCAATCCCCTGGGCCTCAGCGCCCACTACCACTTCACCAGGGCGTAAATTGTGCTCGCTGGGCTGATTCGGCGGCAAAATGGTTATGTATTTTTCCCCCAGAAGCCCTTCCGACGCAATGGTAAACACGGATCCCCTGGGAATGCGCACATGATCAAAAATACGCAAATTGACAGTAACGCCGGTGGCTGTCATTTCTACTGACTGCACGCGTCCTACATCTACGCCGGCATACCGAACAATAGCTCCGTCCTTAAGACCCCCAACCTGGCTGAATACGGCTTGAATCGGATAGCCTTTCGTCGTCAGACTGAAGCCGCCCAAGTACATAATCATCAAGGCCAGCAATACCGCGGCCGCTATCGTAGCAGCCCCTACTTTCACTTCCGTGTTATTCGTACTTGCCTTCACTCAACATCCTCCTCATGGCGGCCGTCCCTGGCCGTTTCATTCCATGAATAAACTGATATACCACAGGATCTGTCGTTTCCTGTATACGCTCTTTCGTATCAATAGCAATAACTTTTCCTTCATGCAACATGGCAATTCGATCTGCAATCCTCATAGCGCTGTTCATGTAGTGGGTAACAACCACCGACGTTACCCCCGTCATACGCCGCGCCCCTAAAATGAGCCGATCTATCTTTTCCGTCATCACGGGGTCCAGGCCTGCTGCCGGTTCATCATACAAAACGACTTCCGGATTATTGGCAATAGCCCTAGCCAAGCTAACCCGTTTCTTCATGCCCCCCGACAGTTGACCTGGCAGCAGATCCTCCCGCCCAACCAAGCCTACCATGCGCAGCTTGCGGCTGACGATCTTGGCAATTTCCTCTTCTCCCATATCCGTATGCTGGCGCAACCCAAAAGCTACATTATCCCCAACGGTCATCGAGTCAAATAGAGCTGAATACTGAAAGACCATCCCCATACGCAAACGAACCTGATTCATAGCCTCTTCGTCCAGTTGCGTTACATCTTCTCCTAATACAAAAATACGACCGCTCGTCGGCTTAGCCAAGCCAATAATCAAACGCAGCAGCGTGCTTTTGCCGGACCCGCTAGGGCCGATAATGACAAAAATCTCACCTTTATGAATTTCTAAGTTAACATCGCGCAAAATATGTCGCCCATCCCACTGGACATTGACATCTTCCATGCGAATTATAGGTTCTCCTACGCCCACAGGCCACCTCGTTTCAGCGATACAAAAGCAGTGAAAGAAAATAATTGCTCACAAAGATTAAGATAATCGAATTGACAACCGAACCGGTCGTCGCCTTGCCGACTCCTTCGGCGCCAGCTTTTGCATGCAACCCCTTATAGCATCCCATCAAAGAGATAATCACGCCAAAAAAAGCTGCTTTCACCAAACCGCCGGTAACATCATTTACCACTGCAAAAACTTTGATAGAATTCAAAAACGTCTGTGAACCAATGCCCGCATAGAAAGTAGCGACTAAATAACCGCCAATCGTTCCAATCAAATCTGCAAATACCACAAGCATCGGCAGCATGACAACCATCGCCAATAGCCGGGGCACGACCAAGTAAGCCACTGGATTTGTCGCCATCACTCGTAAAGCGTCAATTTGCTCGGTTACCTTCATAGAGCCGATTTCCGCCGTAATGGCCGCGCCAACACGACCAGCTACCACTACGCCGGTCAAAACCGGTGAAAGTTCGCGTCCCATCGCAATGGCAATGACGCCCCCAACCGACGATTGCGCTCCATACTTAATAAACTCACTAGCCGTCTGAACCGTCATAACCATGCCCGTAAACAGCATCGTCAACATGACAATCGGCAAAGAGTTCACTCCCAAATGCGCCATTTGCTGCAGCGTATGTCGTAAGCTAGGTCGCTGCTTTACCAGTTGTCCAAACGCATCCAGCGCCAATAGGCTAAAACGGCCGCAACGCGCGGACGCGCTTAACACGGACCGACCAACCGCCCCAAAAAATTCTTCGACCATGCGCAGCCTCCTTTTTGCCTACTTGCCAATTTTTTATAATTCCATATAGAAGGCGCACTTCCCTGCCAACACGGTGAATTTTTTAGGGAAGAGAAAAGGAAAATACGAAAATCTCCCCATTTCATGCTCCCCGCTTCTACTCAAGACTTTTGTTCTATTCTCGGCGTTCCGTTCCGGACCATACAAAAGGCTCCTAGCGCAAGCCAGCTATCTGCTGATCACACTAGGAGCCTCTGATATTATTTTTTAACTTGCAACGTCACCATAGTATCGCCGTCAATAATATAGTCTGTCATGGTTTTAGACTTGCCTTTGTCGTCTTTCTTCTCTTTCCCTCCGAGCAAGCCTGGTTTTCCTTGGGATTTATTGTCTTTTTTCTCCACGATCGGTTCTTCTGCTTTGGCTGCCTTGTTTTGCGGTTTCTTCGCCTGCATGGATCCGGGCCCCTGTTTAGACATGTCTTCTTCCAACGGAGCGGGTTCCACAACAATATCGTTATTTCGATCGCTTTCCGTAAAACGTTTCACTTCTTCTTCCAAAGTGCGAGTGCGCTTTTTCTGCAGGAGTTCCAGCAACAGGTTCCCTTGTCCCTCCATAAGCTTCGCGATCGGAATGGAACCGCCTCCACGCACCAACAACGACAAATTTCCTTCCGGCTGCGTTTTAGGAACTTCATAATTGACGGTACGAACAATATTTTCGCCTCGATACGGTTTTAACGTAATTTGAATCTGCGCTTTTTCTCCGGGCTTTACCGTAGGCTGTACAGCTTTAGCCTGCATAATCACCGCTGTTTTTCGTTCTTCTTCCACTTCAATTTGCACGTTTACATCAAATAAAGTCAATGCTTGAAATGAGTTTCCAGCCAATAAATTCAACCCTTCAAAGAGCTCTCCCATGGCGGTTTCACCAATATTAGCCGGACTATAAAACATGTTCTCGCGCACCACTACGTCTCCTGGAACCCCAGGCGCAGAAATTTCAAATTTCACTTTAGCCGTACCCGCTCCTTGACGGTCCAAGGTTTTATCCACTACATTGTACACGGCAGCCGTAGTCAAAAGCGGTGTCAGCTTTTCATCCTGCACGACTTGCAAGCCAGCATCCTGCTGCCGTTGCAAATCTTTATCCAATACATGGACGCGTACAGGTACAATATTGGGATACGCCCCTACCTCACCCGCAATGCCAGCGCCTCTGTCTTGAGCAATTTTCCCAACCATCGGACCGGCGGATCCCAGTTTAAAACCGCTTTCTAAGCTAGGAACAGTAGTAAAAATGTAAGCTTGACTTAAAAAATAGCTGCTGCCGCCACGGCGCAAAAAAGGATGGCCAAAAGCAAGTATTTTTCCATCTTCTACATAAGTCACCGTACCAATAGCGCCAACGCTAACATCGCCGCGCACCAGTTCCGCAGCTAAAGCGCTGCCAGGCTGCAAAGAGCCATAGGCGGCATTTTCAGGCGAAGCGCCGACAGCAAAAGGAACCAAGTTCAAAGGCTTCACCTTTTCACCCAGCCATTTAAGCGCCTGCGGCGTAAAGCCAGCTACCATCAACGGCGTATCCAGAGGACGTAAGGAGCCGCTCATCGCCAAGGCTTGCTCTTCACCCGCTTTGCCCGTTTCTCCAGACAATTTGTTCTTTTTTTCTTCAGTAGTCGCCTGATTCACTTGGGGAGTCGGCTTCGAATCCCACAATTTCAACATGTCCCCAATGGGAGTCAGCATGCCAACCCGATGATCCGTCAAGGACCATCCATAAGCAATAGCGCCAACCAGCTTACCGTCAATATAGACTGGACTGCCGCTCATCCCTTGCACAATGCCCCCGGTGCGATCAATGACATCGCCATAAGTACGTACTAAAATCAGATCTCCAGACGGCCCCTTGTCTTTCAGTACGCCGATAACTTCTACGCCGAATTCTTCAATATCCGTCCCAGCCACTACTGTTTTAGCAATGCCTTGCATACCTGGACGCACATCGCCTACAGGCATAATATCTGCGGCCAGCGCCAATGCGGAAAAGCTCCAGAAGAAAAAGGCGGCCGCCAGGGCCGCTCCCATTTTTTTAAAGGTAATCACCATAATTGAGTCCTCTCACTCTCTTTATTTACCTGCGTTCAACTCGCACAACCACTTTGCCGGCCTGAATCGTATCGCCAGGTCGCACCAATACCTCCCTGACAACCCCGTTCACAGCGGCCCTTACAGCAGGCTGCGCACCTGCCACTGTCTCAACACGTACCAGAACATCTCCCTCGCGAACATCCTGTCCTGCGCTGGCTAAATCCTGTCCTGAAACGCGCCCCGACAATACGGCCTTATGATCTACCACACCTGCTGCAAAAACAGTCCCTACCGCCAATAACAGCACTAATGCCAACGTTGTCCAGCAAAGCCACTTTCTGTTGTTTTTTATCATACTTCACGCACCTCCTTGTGCCTTAAAAACCGTTTACGGTTACCTTATCTGTATTATACCTTATTTCCGCTTATCTGCAAATGTTCCTATAAAACATTCACTTTCTAGGAAAAATGGCCAATGCCGCCCCTACAGAGCGTTCCCGACCATCCGACGGCCGATTTATCACTTCATTTCCTACTACCATTTCGCTGGAACCGCCGCCATCTAAATTCATAGCATCCTCCGCTCCCAGTTCCTGCATCAAGATTGCCATCTCAGTTAATGTCATACCAATACTTTTCTGCTGCCTGCCGTCAACTACCACCAAGAGTACCTTGCCCTGTTTAGTCCGGCCAATGGCTGTCCGAGGCGCTCTGCCGGCCGCCACGTCATCTCCAAATTTCTCTAATTTGGTTGTAACATACACTTGACCGCCTTGAACAAGCGTCGGTCCAGCTCCTAACACATCATCCGCCCGATCCCACAGATTGCCTAAACTCTGCTTTAACTCCACTGCGTCTCCAACTTTCAAGCCGCCAAAAGCTGCCATGGCCTTGCCATGAGCTGACAAAACGACACCGCCCTCAGGAATTGGCGTATTGCCTTTATCTTTATTGATTTTTACAATTTTCCCTTTGACAAGCACATATTCGGCTCCAAAATCATTGGTTCCTGTTGAATCGCCGTTAAAATGATTATATAAAATTAAGCTATCTTCCGTTCGCTCTTGATTAATGCCGCTAACCGCCACCAGCATGCCATTAGGCAGCTTCACCGTACCGACGTAATCGTCCGGTTTACCGATTCGCACCATGCCATCATTATAAAGGCCTACCGCCGTCCTCGGTATGTAAGAAAGGCTGACCATTTCTTGATTCATTTTCATCAAACCAATAATTTCCCCATCCGGTTCAAAATATCCGCCATTCACGGCGGCCAATGCCCCGGTTCGTGCCGTCATAGAAGAAACCGTTTCCAGCCCAGGAATTTGGTCTTGTGATAAAACAGCTTGCAGCTTAGCCTTCTTAGTATCCATCTCTAACATATAAATACTCACCGGCCCTCTAGCTGTCGCCCGCTGCCAAAAGCGATAGATTACTCCGTCCTGCAACGTTTGCTCAAGTTTTGTATCTTTGGCTTTACGAATATCAATAACCAAACGATCCGGCCCCTGCAACGAAAATACCTTCTCGACAGTGGCCGTATTCAACGGCAGCCTTAATTCAACCTTGCCAGCCAAAGCCGTCAGTTTCAAATCCCCCACAACATCATCTTTAAAATCTACGTTGTTGGGCGCATTCGCCCCCAAGCGACCTGGAAACGAGACAATCAGCAAGTTATTGGCTTCGTCTACCTTCCAATCCGCCGTCATGGGACGATCTGCATCTACAACGACTCGCAACAAATCCGCTCCCGAACTATAGCGAACTCCGCTCACAACAGGCGCTGGCTGCGCCGCTCCAGCCCAAACCGCCGCTGTCGCCACCCATAATCCCAGCCACAGCATAAGAAAAATTCGAGCTATCTGTTTCATGATAATCCTCCCCAAACAACGAAAAAGTGGCAGCCAGCCTCCCCTAACGGGATGGCTGGCTGTTTGCTTTCACACTGGCGCTATTAGTCATGCTTAATTGCCTATACATCATATCTGCTAAGCCAATGCCCCCCGCCTGGGACATGTTCTTGCTCAATTCCTGATCCAACATGGATTGCATAATCTCTTCTCCATGAGAATCTTCGCCAGTCAAACCGGTTTTGGGCACGCTCGAACGCATCGTTGTCAGCAGCATATTCAAAAACACAGATTCCATTTCCTGACACACGCGTTTCAGCTTCGCCTCGTCGCCTGACTGTCCTTTGAGTTTTGCCGCGCTTTCCGCTTGCCGCAGTTGATCGGCAAATACCGCATCTCCAGCCACAGCCGCCGTCGTCTGCGCATTAGCGCCCAGGCCCGCTTGAACGCCGCTCTGTCCAATTGGTTCTATCCGCATTTGACCAGCCTCCTAGTTAGAAAAGTAACAGACTTCAAAGACAAGTTCCGTAACCCTCCGTCCAATTTCTCTCCTATGCCGAGGCTTTCTGACAAAGCCTGACAGAAAAAGATCTGTTTCTGTGTGAGATGTAAATAAATCAGTGGTTCCTTTAGATGATCTGTAAGTCTGCGTGCAACGCCCCGGATGCTTTCATAGCTTGCAAGATCGAAATTACATCCCGCGGAGTCGCCCCTACGGAATTCAAGGCATTCACCACATCTCCCACGCTAGAGGCTGCAGGCAACAGCAGCATATTGCGATTTTCCTCTTTTACATCCACAGTTGTATTGGGTACCACTACAGTACTGCCGCCGGAAAACGGCGGAGGTTGAGATACGCCAGCGCTCTTGGTAATTTTTATACTCAAGCCGCCCTGCGCTACTGCAACTTCGTCAACGGTGATATTAGATCCCATAACAACCGTTCCGGTGCGCTCATTAATAACGACCTTAGCTATCGCATCCGGCACAATGGGCAGTTCCTCCACCGAAGCAATAAAACTAACCAAATCTTTGTCATAATATGGCGGGACTTGAATCTGAATGGTACCAGCATCCCTCGCTCGGCTTATAGAACCAAACCGTCCATCTAAAGCCTCTACAATTCGGCTTGCCGTTGTAAAATCAGGTTGAGCCAAGGAAAGAGTCAACGTACCATTCCCACCTAAATTGAAGGCAACTTCTTTTTCAACAATCGCTCCATTGGGCGTCATGCCGACAGTAGGAAAGTTCTTTTGCTGGCTGGCGCCGCCGCCGCCAGCTACAAAACCGCCTGTAGAAACAGGTCCCTGCGCAGCCGCATAGACCTGCCCGTTAGCCGCTTTCAAAGGTGTTTGCAAAAGCACTCCGCCTTGCAGACTTTTTGCATCCCCCATCGATGAGATGGTCGCGTCAATTGTATCACCAGGCTTAGCAAATGCCGGCAATGTAGCCGTTACCATAACTGCCGCCACGTTTTTCGGTTTCATTTGTGTTGTAGAAGGCATAACGCCAAAACCCATCAACATATTCTTTATGGATTGGATCGTCTGGCTGATTTTATCCGAATCACCAGTCCCAGCCAAACCAACAACCAAGCCGTAGCCTACCAATTGATTATTGCGCACGCCTTGGATTTTAGCCACATCTTTAATTCGTGTCGCTGCGCTGCCGCCCCAAGCCGCCTCGCTCATGGATGGCGCCAAGGAACACAAAAAACAAAAGCAAAGCAGCAGAGCCGTTAATCGTCTCATCAACGTTCCCCCTATATCGAACTCAAAACAGGAAATCAAATATGGAACTCAAAATACCCTGTTTCTGCTTTTGCGCAAGCGGCCCTTTGCCATTCACAAATATTTGCGCATCCGCCATGGCTGAGGAAGCAACCGTATTGCTTGTCGTAATATCATCTGGACGAATAGTCCCTACCAAGCTAATGATCTGTTCGTCATTGTTTTGCTTGATTGATTGCGTCCCTTTGATGACCAAATTGCCATTCGGCTGCACTGCGGTCACCGTTGCCGTCATTCTGGCCGTGACAACATTCTTATTCGTAATACTGCCATTTGCCGAAAAGCTATCTTTCATGTCATAGCTATGCGCCGTAATCCAGCTCAAAAAACTGCCACTTCCAGCACTAGCCGAACCACTGCTCTTCTTGCCGTTCGAGTTGGAATCAGAACGAGTGGCGCTAAAATTTTCGCTGATAACAATCGTCAAAATGTCCCCTACCGCCTGCGCTCGCCGATCGGCAAACATGGAACGGTCATTCCATAATGAATCCGCATGAACCGCGGGAATCAGCCAGCAAGACAATAGCACTACTACCATTGCCGGCAACCATTTTTTGGTGTTCCGCATTGCCTTACCTCCTGGATGCAGTTACTTCCACTGTAGCCTCATCAATTACTTTCGCTGTAACGATTCGCTTCGACAACAAGTTTTTCACACGTATGCGCTGCCCAATACTCCCATCTTGCAACGCTTCTCCAGCAACACTGATAAGCATTTCACCCTGCCGAACCTGAAGGGTTACAGCCGCTCCTCGCCGCATGATAATGGGCTGCAACAACATCGACTCCATAAGTATGTCCCCGCTCCGCAGCGGCCTTTGCAACTGCTGCCCAATGGCTTTTGCCGGATCTACTAAAAAACCGTCCGGCAAGCGCCCCGTTTCCAGGCGCAACCGCTTCAAGTCACTCGACTGCAACAAGGTTTTCCCCGGCAACATACGCGATGCCACAACCACTTCTTGATACTGCCGCACATCCAAGCGCAAAATTGTTTGACCTACTTTTTGCGTATCTTGCATGGCTACTACCCGCGCCACGGTCGGCGCATTGTAACGCAGCCCATAGAGCAAATCCACCTGCAGTTTGATTTCGCCATCTGGAACTTCCAATCGTTCCGGCAACGAAACCACACGCACCTGCAAGCGTTCATCTCCCGGTTGTACATCTGCCTGGCGATATACTTCCCCCACTGCTGCGCTTGCAACTTCGCTCGCATCAATTATGCGAGCTTCTGCTACGGAACAAAAAGGCAGGAGAAAAAAAGCCCCTGCCAACATCCAATTTAGTAGGCGTTTCATAGCCCTATTACCTAGCGTTTCAACCCAGCGGCCACTTCCAGCATAGAGTCGGCAGTGGTCACGGCTTTAGAATTCATTTCATAAGCGCGCTGCGCCACAATCATATTCACCATTTCATCTACAACCTGAACGTTGGACATTTCAATAAAATTTGTAACAATCGTGCCGGAATTATTATCTCCCGGATTGCCGACTACCGGCGCTCCAGAAGCGACCGTCTCGGTATACAAATTCTTGCCTATACTCTTCAAACCTGCATTATTGATAAAGCGAGCAATCGTAATTTGTCCGATTTCCTGCGGTGTTGTTTGGCCAGCAGGCGTAATCGTTACAATTCCGTCACGAGATACGCCAAAGTCAGTAGAGCCTTCCGGTACTTGAATCGCCGGTTCCAGCAGGTAGCCTTCGGAAGTAACCACATTGCCATTGCCGTCTAGCTTAAACGCGCCATTACGTGTATACGCCAACGTTCCATCCGGCATGGTAATCTGGAAAAATCCGTCTCCTTCTATAACCATGTCCATTGGATTGCTTGTCGACTGAAAGTTCCCTTGAAAAAAATCACGAGCCGTTGCCGTCAAACGCACACCATGACCGAGTTGCACGCCTGTTGGCAGCATATTGTTATTACCGCTGCTTGTCATGCCAGGCTGACGCTCTGTTTGATACATTAAATCTTCAAACTCCGCCCGCTGTTTTTTAAAGCCGGTAGTATTCACGTTTGCCAAGTTATTAGAGATTACATCCAAATTACTCTGTTGGGCCCGCATGCCCGTACCTGCCGTCCAAAGTGCCCGCATCATACGCGTTTACCCCCTTCTTTACGCCCGGCCAATTTCATTGACCGCTTTATCCAGCAATGAGTCCTCTGATTGCACTGCTTTGGAATCAATTTCATAAGCGCGGTACGCTGTAATCAAATTCACCATTTCCTGCACCGCATTAACATTAGACATTTCCAAATATCCCTGCCGAAGCGCTGGCGTTGCCATGGGCTGCGGGCGATCTCCTCCTGGAGCGGTAAACAAGTTTTGTCCCTCTTTCGCCAAGCGCTTAGCATCAGCAAAAGAAACCACCTGCAACCGTCCTGCTTCTGTAGGAACACCGCCAGCTTCCGTAGGATTCAGCTCTACTATGCCATCACTGGTAATATTAATACGGCTAGCTCCGCCGGGGCCTTCGATAGTGATTGGCTGTCCGTCTGTTCCTAATACTGCATACCCTTGCATTGTCACCAGTTGATTGTTCGGTCCAATTGCAAAAGCTCCCGCCCTGGTATATCGCTGTCCTTGGGGAGTTTGCACAACGAAAAAGCCGTCCCCCTCAATGGCTACATCCAACGAGCCTTGCGTACTACGCGTCGCTCCTTGGCTATGGTCGGTCACAATCTGATCGACTGCCGCCCCAGCGCCGACCGAACCGATTTGTGGCGTCTCCATGCCATCGTTAATGCGCCACAATAGCATTTTTTCAAAGTCTTTATTGACGGCAATCTCTTTCTTAAATCCCATCGTACTGACATTGGCCAGGTTATTCGCTGTAACATCGGTACGCAGACCTTCCGCAATCATGCCGGATGCTGCTGCATAGATCCCTCGAATCATACCGTCTCTCCTTTAATCATGAAACTTTACGTCTTCATATATATCGTGAAAACTTTTTCTTTTCATCAGGGAGAATAGTGGCTTCTTCGGCAGACCATTAGTCCCAACTTAGCTCATCGTTCCTGCAAAACGCTGTTTTTATTTAACGTCAGCAGACTTTCTTCTAAGCTTTCCAAAGACTCTAATGCTTTCCCCGTCCCCAAAGCCACGCAGGACAGCGGATCTTCCGCCAAATAAGTAGGAATGCCGGTTTCTTCCTGGATTAAACGATCCAAGCCGTGCAACAGCGAACCGCCGCCAGTCATGACAATCCCACGATCCATAATATCCGACGCCAATTCGGGAGGCGTATTCTCCAGCACCGATTTAACGCACTGCACAATCAGCGACACCGGTTCCGCCAGCGCCTCTCTCGTTTCTTCCGAAGTAATCCGAACGGTTTTCGGCAAACCAGATAACAAATCCCGGCCGCGGACTTCCATGGTCTCATTGCGGCTATTCGGAAATGCCGTGCCAATCTGCACTTTCATTTCTTCGGCCGTGCGCTCGCCGATCATAATTTTGTATTCTTTTTTCACAAAACTCACCAACGATTCGTCAAAACGGTCTCCGCCAATACGCAAAGACTCGCTTACGACAATCCCGCCCAAGCTCAAAACGGCAACATCAGTAGTACCGCCGCCAATATCCACCACCATAGCTCCGCAAGGTTCGGCGATATCGAGTCCTGCGCCAAGAGCGGCCGCTAAAGGTTCTTCAATAAGGTAGGTCTTTCGCGCCCCCGCCTGCATAGCGGCTTCTAAAACAGCACGCTTTTCCACAGTTGTCACGCCTGACGGAATGCAGACCATGATGCGAGGTTTAAAGAAAAGGCTCTTCCCTGCCACTTTACGAATAAAATGACGCAGCATGCTCTCCGTCGTGTCATAGTCGGCAATAACGCCTTCCCGCAAGGGACGGATGGCAACAATATTCCCGGGCGTACGTCCCAGCATGCGGCGCGCCTCTTCACCAATCGCCAAAACCCGATTACTGTCCTTATCAATAGCGACTACGGATGGCTCCCGCAGTACAATTCCTTTTCCTTTTACATATACCAGCACATTGGCCGTTCCCAAATCAACACCGATATCGGTAGACATTCCAAAAAACATAGATATACTCCTTTCAATAGGCACACACTAAAATAAATTTGTTCCACAAAATTTGAAAAAATCCTGCTTTTCTTGTAAGAAAAACAAGAGAAAAGACTCCTAGGTAACGAGGACCATTAACAGATGCGTTCCATCCCGGCACTGAAAAAGACCCAATGACGGAACAAGAGTAACAAAGTGATCAGGGGGTTCTAGAAACTTTCCGACTCTACTCCCCTCTGGTCACTCGGTTACTCTGTTTTTAAGCTTTCAACTCACGAAGGAACACGATCAATTTGCGCTCCCAAGCTGCGCAGCTTGCCTACCAAATCTTCGTAGCCGCGGTCAATGTGGTGCAAATAGCCGACTTCCGTCTGTCCATCCGCCACTAAGCCAGCCAGCACTAAAGCCGCACCAGCACGCAAATCAGTCGCCTTAACCGGGCAGCCAGTCAAACAGGGGGTCCCTTCGACAATGGCGCTTCGCCCTTCGATTTTAATATTAGCGCCCATGCGCTTCAGCTCATCTACATGCATAAAGCGGTTTTCAAATACAGTCTCCGTAATTACGCCAGTACCTTCCGCCACTGTCATTAAAGCCATAAACTGCGCCTGCATATCTGTCGGAAAGCCAGGGTAGGGCAGCGTTTTAACGTCTACAGCCTTTACGCGGCCAGTACTAAAGACGCGAATGCCATTCACGTCTTCTTCAATGCCAACACCGGCTTCTTTCAGTTTCGCTACCACTGGTTTCAAATGCTCCGTTAACGCGCCTTCTACATACACGTCGCCGCCGGTCATAGCAGCCGCCACCATATAGGTTCCCGCTTCAATACGATCCGGAATTACCGTATAGGTACAGCCCTTCAATGCCGGAACGCCTTCGATTTTAATCACATTCGTTCCGGCGCCTCGAATCTTAGCCCCCATCATGTTCAAGTAGTTGGCCAAGTCGATAATTTCCGGCTCATGAGCCGGATTCTCTAAAATAGTCTGCCCCTCTGCCATACAAGCAGCCATTAGAATGTTTTCCGTCGCGCCTACGCTGGGAAAATCCAAATAAATTCTAGCGCCTTTCAAACCATGGGGAGCCGTGGCTTCTACATACCCGTGTCCAATTTCCACTTGCGCCCCAAGAGCTTCAAAACCCTTTAAATGCAAATCAATCGGCCGCGTGCCAATGGCGCAGCCGCCAGGCAGCGAAATGCGAGATTTTCCCAAACGAGCTAAAAGGGGTCCCATAATTAAAAAAGACGCCCGCATTTTGCGCACCAACTCATACGGCGCATCATGATTTCCTATGATTGTGCTGTCTACTGCCAGCCGTCCTTCCGCATCACGATGCGCAGGAACGCCCAACCGTTCCAACACCAAAGCAAACGTCCGCACATCCTCTAGGTTCGGCACTTCTTCAATAACACTCGGTGTTTGTCCCAAAAGAGTAGCTGCAATCAAAGGCAGGACTGCATTTTTTGCTCCGCTTACCTTTACAGTACCTCGCAAGGGATTACCACCGCGAATGACCAGTTTCTCCATTTTTTCCTCCAGCCGGAATGCCTGCGCATTCTTTCTTTTCATGGTAGTGCGATCTATTTCTGACTATCCTATAGTTTATCATCCTCCTTTCCTCCTTCGCAAGAGGCTCAGCGCATCTGTCAGAAAAAAATTGGTTTTCAAATGAAGATAAGGCCAAAAGGCGGAGAAACCGAGGATACATCATAGGGTTCCGAGATATAGGTTGCAACCAAGAAAGAACCGTTACACAAGCATAAAGAGACTGCGGCCAATTAAACCGCAGTCTCTTTTTAATACGTATAAAAGTGTGAGTTATAATTTGTGCTGGGCTACGCGAATACGCATAATGGCCCGTTTCAAAGCCAGTTCAGCACGTACATGATCAATGTCTGCTCCTGTTTCCCGGATCCGGCAGACAGCCCGTTCTTTAGCCGCCTCCGCCCGTGCCAAATCAATTTCTTCCGGAAGCTCGGCACACTGGGCCAACAGCGTAATGCGTTCCGGCAGCACCTCAATAATACCGCCGCAAACAGCAAGGGAAAACTCCCCGCTTTCACGCATGATACGCACAGGCCAGATTTCCAAGCCCGCCAAAAGCGGGGCATGGCCGGGAAGCACACCAATGTCGCCGCCAGTCGTTCTGGCAATGACCATTTGCACGTCTTCCTGGAAGACCAGACGTTCGGGGCTGACCACTTCCAGGCGGATGGTTTTCGCCATGGAGTTACTCCCCTTTCATTTTCTTGGCTTTTTCCACCACTTCTTCAATGGTGCCTACCATGTAGAAAGCTCCTTCCGGCAGTTCGTCGTGCTTGCCGCTGAGGATCTCTTTGAAGCCGCGAATGGTTTCCTTGAGCGGAACATATTTCCCAGGAGTACCTGTGAAGGTTTCCGCCACAAAGAAAGGCTGACTGAGGAAACGCTGAATCTTCCGGGCTCTGGAAACGATGGTTTTGTCATCTTCCGACAATTCTTCCATACCCAAAATCGCAATAATATCTTGGAGCTCTTTATAGCGCTGCAGAATCTCCTGCACGCCCCGCGCTACTTGATAATGCTCTTCGCCAATAATGTTAGGGTCCACAATCCGCGAGGTCGAATCCAAAGGATCGACCGCCGGATAGATGCCCAGCTCGGAAATTTGCCGCGACAATACAGTAGTCGCATCCAAATGAGCAAAGGTCGCCGCCGGCGCCGGATCGGTCAAATCATCCGCAGGTACATATACCGCTTGGACCGAGGTAATCGAACCTTTTTTCGTCGAGGTAATCCGCTCCTGCAAGGCGCCAACATCATTCGCCAGCGTAGGCTGGTAACCAACAGCTGACGGCATGCGGCCCAAAAGGGCCGATACTTCCGAACCTGCCTGGATAAAGCGGAAGATATTATCAACAAAAAGCAGCACATTCTGGCCGCCCACGTCGCGGAAATACTCCGCCATGGTCAAGCCGGTCAAACCGACGCGCATACGCGCTCCCGGCGGCTCGTTCATCTGACCGTAAACCAGCGCCGTTTTTTCAATAACCCCAGACTCGCGCATTTCCATCCAAAGGTCGTTGCCTTCACGCGTCCGCTCGCCCACGCCGGCAAAAACGGAATAACCGCCGTGCTCGGTTGCGATATTACGAATCAATTCCATGATCAACACGGTCTTGCCTACGCCAGCGCCGCCGAACAAGCCGATTTTGCCGCCGCGAGAATAAGGAGCGATCAGGTCGACTACCTTAATCCCGGTTTCCAAAATCTGCGTAGAGGTTTCCTGTTCTTCAAATTTAGGGGCCGGCCGATGAATAGGCCAATGATCCGCCGCCTTGACAGCTTCCGGATTATTGTCTACAGTTTCGCCTAATACGTTGAATACGCGGCCCAAGGTACCCTCGCCTACAGGTACGCTGATAGGGCTACCCGTATCAGTAGCCTGCATGCCTCTTGTGAGACCGTCTGTAGACGACATAGCAACACAACGAACCAGATTATCCCCTAAATGCTGCATGACTTCTACGGTCAAATGAATGGTAACGTCGCCGCTTTTGCCGTCAATATGAATGGCGTTAAAAATGCTTGGCAACTGTCCCGGCGGAAATTCAATATCTACCACCGGGCCAATGACTTGAATAACATTTCCTGTATTCACGGGGTCCATTCCCCTCCTTTTACATTGTGCTATTTCAGAGCTTCCGCCCCGCCCACAATTTCACTGATCTCGCGGGTAATCGTAGCCTGACGCACCTTGTTATAGTTAAGCACAAGCTTATGAATCAGTTCTTCCGCATTATCGGTCGCCGATCCCATCGCCGTCATTCTGGATCCCAGTTCACTGGCGGCAGCCTGCATCAGGCCGCCGTAAATAACCGTTTCCAGATAACGAGGTAACAGTACCGTCAGTACGGATTCCGCCGAAGGCTCAAAAATAAAATCCCGCGTCGTCTCTTCCGTTGCCGCTGGCGCCTGCGCCGGCAGCAGCTTCAAATGCGTCGGTTGTTGATTGATCGGCGAATGAAAATACGTATACACTAAATACACTTCATCATAAAGTTCGGCGGTAAAATCTGCCGAAACCTCAGCTGCAATACGAGCCGCATGCTCATACGTGGGACGCTCGGAAAAGCCGAGATATTCCCGTTCAATCTGGTAGTTTCTGCGAGAAAAGTATTCTTTAGCCTTGCGGCCTACGGCTATTATGGAAATTTCTTCTTTGGCCTTGCCTTCCATAGCCGCCAGCGCTTCTTTCATCAAATTTGACGAATAAGCGCCAGCCAAACCTTTATCGGCGCTAAGAATAAGATAGGCCGTTTTTTTAATTTCCCGTTTAGCCAGTAGCGGATGCGTCACGTCCAGCCGGCTGTTCGCTACCGTTGCAAGCACTTCTTGAATCTTTTCCGTAAAGGGCTGACTGGCGTACGCCCGTTCCTGGGCTTTGCGCAACCGCGCGGCCGCCACCATCTTCATGGCTTTGGTGATTTGTTCAATACTCCGTACGCTTTTTATTCTGCGCCGAATATCTTGTGCACTAGCCATACCCTACTCACCTCGCCCCGGGATCAAACGTGTCCTTGAAATCCTTGATGGCTTTCTGCAATGCCGCCTCGGTATCCTTGTCCAGCATTTTCTTTTCGACGATGGCTTTCCCTACTTCCGCATAGTTCGTACGCATAAACTTGAGGAAGTCTTCTTCAAAGGCAGTCACATGTTCAACCGCCACATCATCTACATAGCCGTTGATAACGACGTAGATAGCCATAACCTGTTCTTCTACCGGCACTGGCCGATATTGAGGCTGTTTTAGCACTTCCATGGTTCGCTGCCCTCGGTCCAGAACCGCCTTGGTCGCTTTATCCAAGTCCGAGCCGAACTGAGCAAACGCCGCCAGTTCACGATACTGAGCCAGCTCCAAGCGCAACCGGCCGGCTACCTGCTTCATCGCCTTGATCTGTGCCGAACCGCCTACGCGCGACACAGAAAGGCCCGGGTTAATGGCAGGACGCACACCAGAATAAAACAACTCGCTCTCCAAGAAAATCTGACCGTCCGTAATGGAGATAACGTTTGTCGGAATATAGGCGGACAAATCTCCGGCCAGCGTTTCGATAATCGGCAGAGCCGTAATAGAACCGCCTCCCAATTCGTCCGAAACCTTTGCAGCCCGCTCCAAAAGGCGAGAATGCAAGTAAAAAACGTCGCCAGGGTACGCTTCACGACCTGGCGGACGCCGCAGCAGCAAGGACATAGCACGATACGCCTGCGCTTGTTTTGACAAATCGTCATACACGCAAAGCACATGGCCGCCTTTTTCCATGAAGTATTCACCCATGGCTACACCGGAGTACGGGGCCAAATATTGCAGCGGCGCACTATCCGAAGCGGAAGCCGCAACAACAATGGTATACTCCATAGCGCCATTTTCTTCTAATGTACGCACTACGCGAGCCACGGTAGAAGCTTTTTGTCCAATGGCCACATAAATACAAATAACGCCCTGGCCTTTTTGGTTCAGAATGGTGTCAACAGCAATAGCTGTTTTTCCAGTACCGCGGTCGCCGATGATCAGCTCGCGCTGTCCGCGGCCAATGGGCACCATGGCGTCAATCGCCTTAATGCCGGTTTGCAGCGGCTCTTTTACAGACTGTCTGTCTGCAATCCCAGGGGCCCGACGTTCTACAGGACGAAACTCAGTTGCCTGAATCTCTCCTTTACCGTCAATGGCATGGCCCAGAGCGTTCACAACGCGTCCCAGCATGCATTCGCCAACAGGCACTTCCATGATTCGGCCTGTACGACGTACGGTGTCGCCTTCCTTGATGGAACCTTCACCGCCCAGCAGTACGGCGCCCACATTGTCTTCTTCTAGGTTAAGTACCATTCCCTGCACATCGTGAGGAAATTCCAGCAATTCCCCGGCCATAGCCTGATTGAGGCCATGAATACGGGCGATACCGTCGCCAACTTCAATAACGCTGCCGACGTCATCCACATTAAGGTCCACTTGATACTTTTCAATTTGTTGTTTAATTATTGATGTTATTTCTTCGGGTCTCATTTTCATAACCGTTCGCTCACCCCACTCTTCATCGCGTCCTGAATGGCCAGGTTGCGCTTCAGACGTTCCAATTGCCCTTTGACGCTGCCGTCAATGCGTTTGCCGCCAATATATACCATCAAACCGCCAATCAGTGATGCATCTTGGCGCTGACGAAGCAGCACCGTTTTACCCGTCAATTGGCCCAAACGCGCAGCCAAGGCTTCTTTTTGCTTTTCCTGCAACGGAACCGCCGTCACAACGTCCGCTTCTACCATATTCTGCGCCGCATGCGCCAACAGGCGAAATTCAGCGGCAATAGCTGGCAACAAAGATTCTCTCCGCTTGTCAATCAACAAAGAGATAAACTTATGCACTAGCTCGCTTACTTCACCGAACACCTGTTGTAACGTCTCTTTTTTGATTGCCCCGTCTACACGCGGGTGAAAAAGAAATACGGAAAGCTCTTTTTGCGCCTGCACGCTAGTGGCCACACTTTCCAATTCTTGCAACGTTTCCGTCAGGCAGTTTTGTTCCTGCGCCAATTCATACAGCGCCTGCGCATATTTTTGCGCTAGCCTTGCATTCAGCATGGCAAACCACCTGTTTTTTCACGATCCAATTTTCCGATGAAATCGTCTACCAATTGGGCATGAGCTGCTTCATCCAACTGCTGCGAAAGAATCTTACCCGCCGCAGCCACCGACAACGCAACTACTTCGCTGCGCAAATCTTGCAGCGCCTTTTCCCGCTCCCGAGCCAATTCTTCCTGGGTCGCTTTCAAAAGACGCGCATGCTCTTCCTTAGCCGCACGCAGCAGTTCTTCTTTGTTTTGCTCAGCTAAACGGTTGGCTTTCTCTACAATCTGCTGGGCCTGATTTCTAGCTGCAGCCAGCTCTTTCAAGTATTCTTCTTTCAGCTTAGCTGCTTCCTGACGTTCTTGCTCAGCTGCTTCCAAGCTGCCTGCAATGCGCTGCTCCCGTTCCGCCAACATGGACATAAGCGGTTTATAAGCAAATTTCGTCAACAAAGCCACTAACAAAAGAAAGTTGAAAATCTGTATTAGCAGCGTCGCGTTCAAATCAATCAATCCCGGCACCTCCTATCTGCAAAATGACTCCGCACACCGCCAAACGGATGTAACGGTTTTGTTTTTAACAACAGGCCGGGATTATTTCAAGAAGGGATTTGCGTACAGCAATACAATAGCAATAACTGCCGCAATGATCGGGATCGACTCGATCAAGCCAACCGAAATCAGCATGTTAATCAAAATCGTGTTTTTAGCTTCCGGCTGACGCGCAATACCTTCTACCGCTTTCGCCGTAACCGAACCGTCACCAATACCTGCGCCGACCGCCCCCAGACCAATCGCTAAACCTGCACCAATAAAAGCTCCCGCAACCATAATTGCATGTTCCATATTCAAAACTCTCCTCTCAAAATCAATTCGTATTTTGTTTTTTAATGATCATTGCTGATCGAGTTAGCTAGGTATGACATGGACAACATGGTAAAAATAAATGCCTGAACCGCGCCTACAAAGACGCTAAAAGTTAACCACGCTGTCGGCACAACATACGGAGCCAGCAGACCCAAGATGATGATTAACACTTCACCGGCAAGAATATTCCCGAATAGACGGAAAGAAAGCGTAATCGGCTTCGCCAATTCCTCGATAACGTTGATAATCACAAAAGGAATATACGGTTCGAAGAAATGCTTAAAATAGCCGAGGCCTCGATTCATCACTCCTAGGACATGCACTAGGACAATAATCATCAATGCCAAGCCTAATGTGGTATTGAGATCACTAGTCGGCGAGGTAAAGCCCGGAATCAGCCCCAGCCAGTTTGACACCAAAATAAAAAGAAAAAGTGAAATCAACAAAGGAGCCAATTTTTTCCCTTTTGGGCCCATATTGGCTTCAATTTGCTCAAGCAAGGCTGTGATTATCAATTCTAACAGATTCTGCCAGCCCCGCGGCACCAGTGACAAACTTCGTGTCGCTGCAACTGCTAAAAGCAACACTAGGCCCATGGTCAGCCAAGTCATATACAGAGTATCAATATTTACGGTCATTCCCAAGAAGCTTCCCAGTTGATGCACGCCAATCTCGTGGGCGCCGCCGCCATGTTCCATTGTATTCCCTCCTTTCTTTTGCGCCACTCCGGCGCAGCATTATGACTACCTCAATAGGTTTCGAACACTTCCTCCTGTGCATAGGTCTCTAAGATCCTCGTTTCACTGCAAAGAAAACAAAAAAAAGAACCAGCACTCCTTGCAAGGAAAACAGCCCCACAACGGAAGCCCAAAAAGAAACACCCTGCACTTTTAGCGAAAGCAGCAATAGTAACACTAAGAAGGCCAAACGAACCAGCCAGCCTACGCGCATGGAACGCACCGCCTGCGCCACCGGTAAATCCACTGCTTTTTGCACCCGGCGACATAATAACAGATAGTATACCAAACTCCCCAGCCAGCCCAGCAAAAATCCTCTGGCCCAATCTTCCTCGCCAGCAACCCAAGTCAGCGCCGTAAAGCACGTTCCCCAGACAAACATACCGGTCAAGGTGCGTCGAATGGAAAAAACCGTCTCCATGCCTCACTCCTGTCTGTTGACAATCTTACGGTAAATAGACCACATACCCGCCAAAAAGCCAAGAACAATACCGAAAACAGTCCCCCAAGGCGCTGTTTCCATCCAATCGTCCCATAACCTGCCGCTAAAGACGCCAACGACTACGCAAGCCGCCATTTGCAGCCCCAGCGAACTCGCATAGGACAAAAATTGCCACCATTCTTGTTTCCCGGCCATGCAGAATCCCTCCTACCGCATAAGTAAAGTAATTCTCCAAAGCCCCAAGATCTCCTGCTGTTTACCTTGTATTCTTATGACAATTAGCTATGCTAAATGCCTAAATTACTTCAAAAATAATAAAATTAAGAAAAACGAATAAAAAAGCTGTGAAAAACGGTTTAACCATTTTTCACAGCTTACCAAGGCGCTATTTGCAGTTTTTTCCGTCTTGACCAAACATAGTCGGCATCTGAGCGAAACACCCATGTCTCCAAAGAATGGTCTGTACAATCCGCTTCGCCGCAAACCCGTCTCCGTAAGGATTACAGGCCGTCGCCATGCGCCGGTATTCTTCCGTATCCGCTAGCAAACTATGCGTCTCGCTGTACACCCGATCTTTTTCCGTACCAATGAGTTTGACCGTCCCCGCTTCCACAGCCTCCGGACGTTCCGTTGTATCCCGCAGTACCAATACAGGCTTGCCTAAGGACGGAGCCTCTTCCTGAATACCGCCGGAATCGGTCAGCACCAAGTAGGAGCGAGCCATTAAATTAGCAAAAGGCTGGTATTCCAAAGGATCAATTAAATGCACTCTTGCAATTCCGCCTAGCTCTTGGCTTACTACTTCGCGCACTTTAGGATTGCGATGCACCGGAAATACTACTTCTACATCCGGAAATTCTTCTACAATCTGCCGTAACGCCTGATATACATGCCGCATAGGCTCTCCCAAATTTTCTCGGCGATGCGTCGTCAGCAACACAATCCGTCGACGTTGATAGTCGATTTGAGACAACAGCTCATCCTCAAAGACATAATCGTCTTGCACCGTGTTCAGCAAGGCGTCAATGACCGTATTGCCGGTAATAAAAATATCGTCTTTTGCTACTGCTTCTTCCTGCAAGTTTGCTGCAGACGTTTTCGTAGGAGCAAAATGCATATCCGCCAACGAACCGGTCAGCTTGCGGTTCATTTCCTCCGGATACGGCGAATATTTATTGCGCGTCCGCAGGCCCGCTTCCACATGACCGACTGCAATTTGATGATAAAACGACGCCAACGCCCCCACAAAGGTAGTTGTCGTATCGCCATGTACAAGCACCAAATCCGGCTTCGCTTCCGCCAGCACTGTATTTAAGCCCTGTAATGCCCGCCCGGTAATATCAAAAAGCGTTTGTCCTTGCGCCATAATATCCAAATCATAATCCGGCTTAATCGCAAATAAATCAAGAACTTGATCCAGCATCTCCCGATGCTGAGCGGTAACCGCTACCACCGGCTCAATGTGCTCCGAATGCTTTTGCAATTCCAACACTACTGGCGCCATTTTTATGGCTTCCGGCCTCGTGCCGAATACGGTCATTACCTTGATGCGTGACATAGTCCAGCTCCTTATACCTCAGTTTAGACGGCACCAACGCTTTTCGCGCCTACCGCCGCAATCCGACAAACGAAGACGGGCTCGAAAGCCCGTCACAATAATAAAACCATGCAATTTTTAGGAATGACTGTGCGACGACTCTCCCGAAGAAAGCACCCCTAGGCGACGAGCCCCGTAGCAGGCGATTCCGAGCAAGGAAACTACAATTGCAACACCCAATACATAACTAACTTCTGTCAAGACTATCGCGCTCACGCCTAAGCAACCGCTAATGGCATACATCAGTAGCACCGCCTGCCGCTGGCTAAGCCCCAACGCCAGAAGACGATGATGCAAATGTCCTTTGTCCGGCTTAAAAATCGGTTGGCCATTAGTATAACGACGAATAATTGCAAAAGCAGTATCCAATATAGGCAAACCCATTGCCACAACCGGCACAATCAAGGCAATCGTAGCAGCGCTTTTTACCGTTCCCAGAACAGAAATTCCCGCCAGCATGAAGCCCAAAAACATACTGCCTGTATCGCCCATAAAAATCCGAGCCGGATTAAAATTATAATGTAAAAAACCAAGAGAGCTGCCCGCCAAAGCCGCTGTTAAAATTGCAACAACCCAAATGTTCTGTTGCAAAGCCACCAGCAGAATGGTCACCGCTGCAATACTGGAAACCCCAGCGGCCAGTCCGTCTAAGCCATCAATCAGATTCACAACATTGATCATGCTGACGGTAAACAATACCGTAAAAGGAACCGAAAACATCTCCAAATACAGCATTTCCTCGCCAAATGGATTACTAAGCCAATCAATGCGCACATTAAAGCCGACCATAACCAAAGCCGCCGCTATTTGCCCTATCAGTTTAACCCTAGCGGAAAGCGGTTTCATGTCATCGACAATACCAACCATCACGATCACCGTGCCGCCAACTAATAAGCCTAAAATCTCACGACTCACATGCATGCTAGCCAACACGGCAAATACGAATCCCGCAAAAATGGCCAAGCCGCCCATCCGCGGAATCGGACTTGTGTGCACCTTACGAGCATCCGGCGCATCCATAGCGCCCGCCTTCACTGCCAGCTTCATTACCTGAGGCGTCAAGAGATAGGTAACAAACAAAGCGACCACAAAAGCCAACATATATGTCGGCATAATATATGCACCTCTTTTTCTTACACTTGCACAATCTTTTTCTATTGTAGCCCAGCCACTGCACCTTGTCAAATAGCTTCTACATGCGACAATAGCCTTTGCGGCAAAGCTTGCGCACATGCTGATCCACAGCTTGTTTTAGGTCCACTTGATAGCGCGCAGCTAAAAGATACATCATGGTAAAGCAGCATTGCGCCACATCTAAAAGTTCTAAGGCGCAGCCGCGCGCCGCTTCCACTCCAGACAGATCCGCGTTTTCTCCTGACGCCCCTTGGCGCTTACCAAGGAATTGCGTCAATTCTCCCAGTTCTTCTTGAATCTTGCAAACCGTTCGCAAAAGATCCACTTCCGGAAGCTCCAACTGCGGCAACGCCATGTACTTAAAACGTCCTTTTGTAAAAATCGCATAGCTCAAGGTATGATCAAAGGCATAGCCTTTCGCATCCAATTTTTCTAAATGAGCGTCAATCAGCGAATCAATATACACGCCTTGCAATTCTTCCATCACAAAAATCATAGTCACGCAGGTTTGAGCTACATCCAGCAGTTCTCCTACCACTTCCGTCAGCAAAGATGGGTCATCCGGATTTTGTCCTAACTGCAAAATAGCCCGCGAAAGTTCGCCAGCTTCCTCCACCAGCTTCAGCAATGTGGAATGCGGAGTTGGCTGCAGCCCATCCAGCTTCGGCAAGGCAATTGTAGTTACCATAGCCGCCTCCTTATTTGGCATCGGCCACCAACACTCGATTGGTGTCTGTTTGCAGCAACGCTCGCTCCGCCTTCCCCACCAACGATTCTATTGTGTCGTTCACATCCGCCACCGCCCCGCAAACAATTACTTCTAACGGAAGTTCTTGACCATTAAAAGTTGGCTGAATTTGAGCCAACAAGGTACGGATCCGTTCGGCCAAAAGCAGAAGCAGGCTCTTCTTGCCGTTATAGCAAAGAATAAAGAACGTAGCGCTTTGCCAGCGAACCACAATATCGGTTCCTTCCAGTAAAGACGAAACCGTTTTTCCTACTACCTGCAAAAGATGATCGCCTGCGATGTGTCCATATGAATCGTTTACTTCCTTTAGATTATGAAGTTGCACTAACAGCATGCCTGCAGGCACATTGGTTTGTTGCATCTCCGCCAAAGCCGCCCCGAGTTTCATTTCCCCGTAAGGTCGGCTAAAGGTGCTGCTCACGCTGTCAAAGTACGCCATTTTGGCTAATTGCACTACTTGTTCCTTATTGTAACCTTGATTTTTCTGGCGAAATAACAAACACGCCCCCAATTGCAAGCCCAAGGGATCGTAAAGGGGAAAAGCGGTTGTTTCCACTGCCAGCAAGTGTCCTTTTTTATGAGGCAGCGTTCCTTGCACCACACGGCTCTCTTTTCGCTGCAACAACAACCCGGCTAAACGCGATAATTCCACCGTGCGTTCCATACCCAAAAGTCCCTGCAATAACGGGCCCGGACATGGCCGCCCCAACAATTCATTACCTTGATAGCCGCTCAAAATTTCCGCGCTGCTGTTCCAGTGAATTAAGATTCCTTCCATATCTAACATGCAAACCCCGTCGCCCATGGAAGCCAATAATTGTTGTAATGACGTTGCGGAAAGAAACATGCCTGCACCTCCTTTGAAAATTCAGGCCGATTCTTCTGTCCCCCGGCCATGCCTATCTATACTTTATTTTTCTTCCTGCTTCACTGCCTGTTCGGTTGGCACTCGCGCTTCCGTCAGCAAAGCTGCCGACAGTTCGTCCGGATAGCCATCCAAATAAACAATCCTTAAAACTCCTGCATTGATCAGCATCTTCGTACAAGCAGAACATGGATGATGGGTACAATATAACGTGGCGCCTTCAATAGCCACGCCATGTACTGCCGCTTGAATGATCGCATTCTGTTCGGCATGCAAACCGCGGCAAAGCTCGTGGCGCTCGCCCGACGGAATGCCCATCGCTTCTCGCAAACAGCCAATCTCGCCGCAATGCTTTAATTTTTGCGGCGCTCCATTGTAACCAGTAGCCAGCAAGCGCCGATCCTTCACCAAAACGGCGCCTACCTGTCGGCGCAGGCAAGTAGACCGCTTAGCCGCCACTTGAGCCATCTCTAAAAAATATTCATCCCAATTGGGTCTTTGTAATTGCTTCATACTATGTATTTCCCCTATTTTCCAATTCTCTTATAGCATCCTTACATTCTCCAAACCATCGGCTCTTTCCTGCCAACTTTACGCTCATCTTTTCAAACGAAGAAGAATAGAGAACGGAATCCAGCGTAATAGGGGGAACAGAAAAAAGCTGCCTCCTATAGGTATTCCTATAAGAAGCAGCCGTCATTTTATTTGGTTCCGAAAATGCGATCCCCGGCATCGCCGAGACCAGGAATAATATAGCCATGATCATTCAGGCATTCATCTACGGAAGCGGCGTAAATTTCCACATCCGGATGCGCATCATTCACAGCTTGTACGCCTTCTGGAGCAGCTACCAAGCACATGAGCTTGATGTTACGAGCGCCATGTTTTTTCACCAAATCAATTGCCGCCACGCACGAACCGCCCGTAGCCAGCATCGGATCAATCACGATCATATCCCGGTCCTGCACATCCGTAGGCAGCTTGCAGTAGTATTCCACCGGCTGCAGCGTCTGCGGGTCGCGATACAGGCCTACATGGCCCACGCGAGCGGCGGGAATGATTTTGAGTACGCCGTTTACCATGCCCAAGCCAGCACGCAAAATCGGAATAACCCCCATCTTTTTGCCTGCGAGCACTTTGGCTTTGCATTTCGCCACCGGCGTCTGTATTTCCACTTCTTCCAGATTCAAATTGCGTGTCAGCTCATAGGTCATTAGCATCGCAATTTCATCGAGTAACTCACGGAATTCCTTAGTTCCAGTCGTCACGTCGCGAATATGGGTCAGTTTGTGCTGAATCAAGGGATGATCAATAACTTTTACTTGCATGAATGGTCCTCCTTATTACTCTGCATATAAAGGATATTTGGCGCAAAGCGCCGCAACGCGCCGCCGCGCTTCGTCCTTGCTCTCTTCGGAGTCAGGATTTTGCAGGGCTAACGCAATAATTGCGCCAACTTCACGGAAGTCGGCTTCCAGCAGGCCGCGGCTGGTCAACGCTGGCGTGCCGATCCGTACGCCGCTGGTTACAAAAGGACTGGCCGGATCAAAAGGAATGGTGTTTTTATTCACCGTTACTCCCACATCGTCCAACAGCTGCTCCGCTACCTTGCCAGTCAGGTTCTGCGCGCGCACATCCACCAGCATCAGATGGTTGTCCGTGCCGCCAGATACCAAGGTAAAGCCTTGGGCCATCAGTTCCGCCGCCAACGCTTTAGCATTTTTTACAATTTGCTTCTGATACGTCTTGAATTCGTCGCTCATCGCTTCTTTGAAAGCCACCGCTTTAGCCGCAATGACATGCATCAGCGGGCCGCCCTGAATGCCAGGGAAAATGGCTTTGTTAATGACAGGCCCCATAGCGGCGCTGCAGAGAATTAGGCCGCCGCGCGGTCCCCGCAGTGTTTTATGGGTCGTCGTCGTCACAATATCGGCATGCCCCACCGGAGACGGATGTTCACCCGCCGCCACCAAGCCGGCAATATGAGCCATGTCCACCATGAGCAGCGCATCTACGCTGTGAGCAATGGCCGCCATCCGTTCAAAGTCGATAATTCGAGGATATGCGCTGGCGCCAGCGACAACCATCTTAGGGCGATGCTCTTTTGCCAGCTTCTCCAGTTCATTATAATCAATGCGATGGTTCTCGGCATCAACACCATACGGAACTACATTGAAATACACGCCCGACAAATTCACCGGGCTGCCATGGGTTAAATGGCCGCCATGAGACAAATTCATACCCAAAATAGTATCGCCATGCTTAAGCAGCGCGAAATAAACAGCCGTATTGGCCTGCGCCCCTGAATGCGGCTGCACATTGGCAAACTCAGCGCCAAAGAGCTCTTTAGCTCGGTCAATCGCCAACTGCTCCACCACATCTACATGCTCACAGCCCCCGTAATAACGCTTGCCCGGATAGCCTTCAGCATATTTGTTAGTCAGCACGGATCCTTGGGCTTCCATCACTGCCGGAGAAACAAAGTTTTCCGAAGCAATCAGTTCCAGTTTGTTCTGCTGCCGTCCTTTTTCTAGCGCAATGGCTGCGGCGATTTCCGGATCTACTGTCTGCAAATAGTTCATGATTTTTGCCTCCTTTATTTGTCCATTCCGTCTACAGGACGGCTATATACAGCCCGGCAGCCGCCAATCAGTTTGGGCCGCGTCCGGGCAGCCACTACATTTGCTTCGCCAATACGGTTGTTCTGCAACCGCAAGGGTACGGCTACACGTTTTAAATGCATGCCAATCAAGGTATTGCCGATATCCAATCCGGCATCCGCCTGGAGTTCCTCCACCACAGCCGGTTCTGCAAATTGAAGCATAGCCTGCGCCGCTAAAGCGCCGCCAGCTGTGGGTACCGGAAAGACGGAAACCTCCGTTAAACCCAGTTGTTGCAACATTTTCCGTTCCACCACTAAAGCTCGATTCAAATGTTCGCAGCACTGAATTGCCAACGCTATTTTTTCCCTTGCAGCTACTCGGCGCAGCCCTGCCAGTAGTGCCTGCGCCGCCGGCTGTGAACCAGCAGTCCCAATAGTGCGGCCAATTACCTCACTGGTACTGCAGCCAATCACAATCAGTGAGCCTTGCCGCACTTCTCCTTGGACAATCAGTTCCTGCAACGCCGCTGCAGCCTGCTCCTCTATGGCCGCCTCCATATGCTCCGCCTCCTGTACATCCTCGCCTGCCTATAAGCTTTGAAACAACGCTAACTACTATTTCTCCAGAGCGCCGATTTTTTCCACCCGCCGCGCATGACGCCCGCCGGCAAATTCCGTTTCCAGCCAGGTCTGAACGATCATCAGAGCCAAGCCGGAACCGAGCACCCGCTCGCCAAGAGCCAGGATGTTTGCGTCATTGTGCTCCCGCGACATGCGCGCGGAAAATACATCGCCGCATAAAGCCGCACGGACGCCGGGAACTTTATTAGCTGCAATGGAGATGCCAATCCCAGTACCGCAAATTAAAATACCGCGTTCAAATTCTCCGGCCGCCACCTTTTCACCCACGGTCTGGGCAATATCCGGATAATCCACAGAGGCGGTGGAATACGTCCCAAAATCCGTATGCTCTACCCCCTGCTGACGCAGGTAATCCTTAATCTCCTCTTTAAGCCGAAATCCGCCATGATCGCTGCCGATCGCAATTTTCAAATTCATTCCCTCCTTCTGCCAATAATCATTCGTTTTTCTTCGCCAATACTTGCTTTTTTCCTGCCAAAAAATTTATTTTCTCCCACACCTTGTTTAAAAGCCGTTCTAATTCCAAAGCGCAAGCAGCATATACTCTTTCATCGCCGCCGTACGGATCGCTAATATCGCCAGTTTCTCCCGCATACTCGCGCAACGTATAAATACGCTCCCGCTTTGCTTCCGGCGCAGCAAGCAACAATCGCTTATGCTGCATGGTCATGGTTAAAATCAAATCATAAGACGCGAGCTCCGGCCTAGTCAAAAGCGTCGCTTGATGTTCTTGACCAGACAAGCCTTTTTGCCTCAACACAGCTTGCGCCGGCGCTGACATAGGCTCTCCCGCCGCCGCCATTAAGCCGGCGGATGCCACGGTAACTAAACCTTCGGCTCCGGCTTGGCGTATCTTTTCTTGCAACAGCGCCGCCGCCATGGGGCTGCGACAAGTATTTCCCGTACAAACCATCAAGACTCGCATTTCTGCTCTCCTTTTGCAAAACGGCGCACGCGCTGACCGGCGGCCTTGCGCAGCCGATTCATCACGGCTTGTCCTAAACCAGCTTCCTCTACGCCTTCCGCCAAAATGCTGCGAACTGGCAACGAGTCAAAGCGCCGCAACGCGGCAAATAAACCTGCCGCCAAACTCTGAGGCCGCCTGCGCTGCCCATAGATGATCACTCTAGACGAAGGCGGCAATCGTTCCGCCAACTCCTCCGTTACCAAAAAGCCAGTTTCCCCAGCGATATCCTGCTTCCAAGCCTCCAAAAAGGCCTGAGCAACCAGATCTTCCGGACCTTCCCATACCTCCACAGCCGCTTTCGGCGCGTAATGGCGATACTTCATACCCGGCGCCTTGGGAATCGCAACCTTAGCTCCAGCCAAGGACGGGTCCAATTGCAGATTGGGAATGACCTCGCGCAGCGCTTCCACCGTCAAACCGCCCGGGCGCAGGAGCATCGGCGCCTCACCGCTAAGATCCACTACCGTAGACTCCAATCCTACCGCGCAGGGGCCGCAGTCTAAAATGGCATCAATACGACCATGTAAGTCCTCCCAGACAGCCTCCGCTGTGGTCGGACTAGGCTTGCCGGAGGTATTAGCGCTCGGACCTGCCACAGGCACGCCCGCCTGGCGGATCAATTCGCGCGTTACAGCGGCAGCCGGCATACGCACTGCCACTGTTTCCAAGCCGCCTGTAACCACATCAGGAACGCGGAAGCTCCGCGGTAAAATCATTGTCAACGGCCCCGGCCAAAAACGCTCCGCTAGTGTTTTAGCTACTGGCGGAATCTGCTGCACTAATGGCTCCCAAGCTTCGAAATCGGCAATATGCAAAATCAAAGGATTATCCGAGGGTCTCCCTTTTGCCTGGTAAATCGAAGCGGAAGCCTCCGCATCCAAACCGTTAGCGCCTAAGCCATATACAGTCTCTGTAGGAAACGCCACTAGTTTTCCCTCTCGAAGCAGTTTCGCAGCTGACTTAATAATTTCCACGTCTGGTTTTTCGGCATCCACACGCCACCATACTGTTTCTTTTTTTAAGCTATCCATATCTGCTCAACTCCCTTGCTTGCGCAAAGCCACAACCCTCTCGATACCGGCGTAATCAGACAAAATAGCCTCGACCAGCCACCCGGACCGCGCTCCCAGTTGCGCTACCTCTTTAGCTTGTCCAATACCGACTTCCAGAAGCAGCCAGCCGTCGGGGCGCACATAGTCGCCGCCTTCTTGCACCAGCCTTCGATAAAAATCCAGCCCATCAATCCCGCCAGCCAACGCCATTCGGGGCTCGCAATGCACTTCCGGCTGCAAACCCTCCAAGTCCGCTTCGGGAATATACGGCGGATTGGAAACAACCGCGTCAAATTGCCGCCCTGCCACAGGGGCGAATAGATCTCCCTCATAAAGTTGCAGCCTTGTTTCCACTTCATGGCGCTTGGCATTTTTCCGCACCATTTGCGCGGCTCGCGGCGACAACTCCACCGCTGCAGCCTGCCACTGAGGTTGTCGCTTCAATAAGCTGATCACCACTGCGCCGCTCCCAGGCCCAATCTCCAAAATGCTCGCTTCTTGCGTTTCCTGCAGCCTAGTCTCACAAGCTTCTACCAATAGTTCCGTATCCGGTCGCGGCACCAATACATCAGGGGAAACAAAAAATTCCAAGCCCATGAATTCCTTACAACCTAAAATGTACGCTACAGGCTCTCTTGCCGCCCTGCGCAGCACCATAGCCCTAAAAGTAGCCAGTTCCTCTGGCAGCAAAGGCTGATCAAAACGCACATATAAGTGTAACCGGTCCATGCCGAGGACATGGGAAAGCAGTACTTCCGCATCCAAACGCGCCTGTTCGACGCCTTTGTCCGCAAAGTACTGCTTGGTCCAGGACAGAACGCGGCCGATAGTCCAGCGATCTTTGTCCACGTCCATTCTCACTCCATTTGTTTCAATTTCTCGCTCTGCTCCGTTGCAATGAGAGCCTCAATCAATTCTTCCAACTCGCCGTTGAGCACAAAATCCAGCTTATGCAGCGTCAGGCCGATGCGATGATCGGTCACGCGCCCTTGGGGGAAATTATACGTTCGAATGCGCTCGCTGCGGTCACCTGTGCCAACTTGGCTTTTCCGGTCCGCCGCCACCGCCGCATGCTGCTCTGCTTGTGCCTGTTCCAGCAGTTTCGCGCGCAGCACCCGCATCGCTTTTTCTTTATTTTTAAGCTGAGACTTTTCGTCCTGACAGGTAACCACTACGCCCGTAGGCAAATGGGTAATTCGAATGGCCGACTCCGTCTTATTAACGTGCTGACCGCCGGCGCCGCTGGCGCAATAGGTGTCAATTTTCAAATCGTTTTGATTCACATCGATATCTACGTCTTCCGCTTCCGGCAAAACCGCCACCGTCACAGTTGAAGTATGAATACGACCGCCAGACTCGGTCACAGGCACACGCTGCACCCGATGCACGCCGCTCTCGAACTTCAGGCGGCTGTAAGCGCCGTCGCCGTCAATGACAAAAACGATTTCCTTGTAGCCGCCCAAGTCCGAGGGATTGCCGTCCAAGACCTCTGTGCGCCAGCCCCGGCCTTCAGCATAGCGTGTATACATGCGAAACAGATCGCCCGCAAAGAGCGCTGCCTCATCCCCGCCAGCGCCGCCGCGAATTTCCACAATAACGCTCTTTTCGTCATTGGGATCCTTGGGCAGCATCAGTACGCGGAGTTCCTGCTCCATCTCCGGCAGCTTATCCTGGTGTTCCTCCAGTTCAGCCTTGGCCAGCTCCCGCATTTCCGCATCGCTTTCTTCCGCCAAAATTTCCCGGGCTTCCGTCACCGCCTGCAACGTCTCCTTATACGTACGAAACGCCGTAATCAAGGGAGTCAGTCGGGCATGGGCCCGAGTGTGCTGCTGCCACCGCTGCATGTCCGCCATCACATTAGGATCGCTGATCATGGCTTCCAATTCCTGATATTTATCTTCAATTGCCTGCAATTTTTCCAGCATGAACCTGCATTCGCTCCTTCTATTCCTTAACTCTTACGCAATCTGCGCTTTTCAGCCTGCCGCAGGCTCGTTCTCTTTTTCTTTTACTGTCGGTTCTTGTTCCGGAAGCACCGCTTGCAACGCTGCAATGGCTACTTCAATCTGCGAGTCATCCGGCTGACGAGTAGTCAGCTTTTGCAGCCACATGCCTGGCAATACAATGGCGCTCATCAGCGCCTGTTCGCCCACATGACGCCCGGCATAGCGAATGATTTCATAAGCAATTCCAGCTACCACCGGCAGCAGCACAATGCGCGAAGTAATACGCAGCCATAAATCCGGCCAGCCTAAGAAAGCAAAAAGCAAGATACTGACCACCATAACGATTAAAAGAAAATTCGTTCCGCATCGCGGATGCAGCGTGCTATGTTTCCGCACATTCTCTACAGTCAGTTCTTCGCCTGCTTCATAGGCGTAAATGGTCTTATGCTCCGCACCATGGTATTGAAACACGCGTTGAATGTCTTTCATCGAAGAAATAGCCGCTACATAGCCGAAAAACAGAATCAACCGCAAAGCGCCTTCCAGCAAATTAAGCCAAACCGGATCAGTCACGGCTTCATGAATATATTTGGCCGCAAAGGTTGGCAGTACGACAAATAAGCCAATGGCCAGTACAAAGGAAACCAGCATCGTCAGCACCAATTCTTTGGTGCTCAGTTGTTCTTCTTCCTCACCGGCAGCTTGCGCCGAAAAAGACAACGCCTGCAACCCGTAAACCAAGGATTCCACCAGCGCTACCGTGCCTCGTACAAAAGGAAGCTTTAAAACTGGATACCGCTCGTTGATAGAAGAAAAAGGCTCTTTTTTTAACTCAATACCGCCGTCAGGCCGCCGGACTGCCGTAGCCAGATACCCCGGCCCGCGCATCATCACGCCCTCAATGACTGCCTGACCGCCAATTGTCGGCTTCTTGCTCATAGGAATCTCCTTTATGCAAACAGGTGCTACTTATAACTGTAGCAGAGCATCGCTGCTCTGCTACAGAATTGCGTCCTATTACTTTCCGTAACGCTTGTTGAATTTTTCGATCCGACCGCCAGCCGTAATATTACGCTGCTGACCGGTGTAAAAGGGATGGCATTTGGAGCAAACGTCCACGCGCAATTCTTTTTTCACCGAGCCGGTCATGAAGGTGTTCCCGCAACCGCAGGTCACTTTCACTTCCTGATAATCCGGATGAATTTGTTCTTTCATCGAAGCATACACCTCTCTTTACCCTAGGGATTGACTCATCGCCAAACAAAAATCAGCTGATTGTACCCGATTAGTATAGCATAGTCAATAGAGAAACTGCAAGATCCTTCCCTCTATTTTTCCATGTCAATCTTCTTCGCTTTTCACATAATGGCTGAAGCTGCCCAATACCAAGGCTGGAAACCGTTTCGCCACTTGTTGTAAAAAGGCGGGTACGCCGATTGGCTCTGCTTGCTGCGGCGGCAGCGTCTCCAATAACCAGTCCGGATCAATATTAAGGTTGCGCAGTTGAATCATGTCCACGCCGGTTCGTTCTAGAAATCCTTCCCAAGCCTCTACTTCTTCGGGTCTGTCATTAAGGCCCGGAAAAAACAGCATATTTAGAGATACATAGACGCCATGCGCTTTCGCATATAGGATAGATTCCTCCACATCCTGCAGCGTGTAGTTTTCCGCCCGATAGTATGCCTGATAGACCGCCTCGCGAGCGCTGATAATGCTGACGCGCATACTGTCAAGGCCCGCGTCGACAAGCGCCTTAATGCCTTTCGTACAACCGGCATTGGTATTGATATTGATCTGACCTTTGCTGCATTGCGCTCGAATCTGCCGCATAGCCGGCGCAATACGTTCATAGGCCAAAGCCGGTTCGCCTTCGCACCCTTGACCAAAGCTGATAATCCCGTCAGGCGCCGTTTCCAAATGATACAAACCAACCTGGGCAATCTCCTCTGCTGTAGGAGCAAAAGCAATACGACTTTGCGGCGAAGGACAGCACTCCGCCGGTTGCAGCGAGATGCATCCCAGACACTGCGCATTGCACGTGGGCGAAGTGGGAATTCCCGCTTCCCAGCGGCGGTAAAACAAATTCTGCGCCGTACAGCAATGCCATTTCAGCGAGCAGTCTCCTAATTGTTTTACAATTCGGTTTTGCGGCAGCGCTGCCGTAACGGTCTTTACTTTTTTTCGTAAGTCTTTAGTATTGTAGCGATATGGATGCCATTTCTCATTATCGTCGCCCGGTACCGCCGCCACAACCAGTTCTTCGCCCTTTAGCGCTACCGCCGCATAGCCAAAAAGCGGCAATAGCGGCGCCTTCTCCTCCCGTTCAAAAGCGGGCACAAGAGTGCGCGTATAGCCCATCGGCAAAATGGCGGCAACCGCCAATAAGCCCGGACCTAGGCGCTCCACTTGACCAGCCTCATTCATTGTAACCGCCCGCCGTCCTGGCAAAAGGCACAATTCCGCACCCTCCGGCAGCGGCATGACTTCGTCTTCTCTGAGTAATCGCTGCCGCTGACCATGGCGAGCCACCGCCGCCTGCCCCGGCGCATCAAAGATTTCCCCGTCCGGAGCGGCATATAATGCTGTAAGCATGCTTTCGTTCTCCTTTATCTGGTTCTGCAGCCATTATATCATGTTCCACTCGTTGCAGCATGACTTTGCCTTGCATAATTACCGCCCGAGTATTGCGTCTTTTTCCTTTTCTTTTTTCATAGCATTCGTTACAATTAAATAAAGCAAGGAATTTTGAATGCGAGGTGGATACACATGGCAAACAAAAAATTGATGTTAGCTTATGACGGTTCCGAACACAGCCAGCGTGCGTTAGATTGGGCGCTGGACCTCAATGCGCAATTACTGTACGAATTGGAAATCGTCACGGTAATTCCTCCATTCCCCAGCCTCTTCGCCGATTTTCCGACAGATACGTACGCGCTGATGGAGGTCAATCGTAAAAACGGCCAAACTATGCTGGAAAAAGCAGCCGCCCACTGCCAAGAACGAGGCCAAACGGCTACTACCGCTCTTTTGGAAGGACATATTGTCGATACCTTAATTGAGCATGCCAGCGAAGGCGGTTTTACCTTTTTAATCAGCGGCACCCGCGGCGCCGGCGGCTTTGAAGGCCTGCTGCTCGGCAGCGTAGCCCACAAGCTTGTGACCTATTCGCCGATCCCGGTGCTTATCGTAAAATAATTTAGGGAACCACCGGTCCATTCACATCTCTCGACAAAACGATTCTTTTTCTGCCATACATCGTCTGAAAGACTCGGAAAAGCTCTGCTATCCTGTGTTTCCTTTCTCTCCTGACGAAAAAACTCTTCATTTTGCCGGAGTGTTCATGAAACCATTGGTCTCCTTATCTAAGAAGAAAAACGAAAAAAGTACAGATTAAAACAGCAGGCCGCCGGCAAATGCCGACGGCCTGCTGAGCAAGTACTGCTATTAGATGCTGATTTTAGCGCCCAAAAGTTCTACAAAAGAGCGCAGCCATTCCGGATGGTTAGGCCAAGCTTGGGCGGTAACCAACTGCCCGTCCGTCACAACCGGAGCGTCTTCCCAAGAAGCGCCTGCTAAGCGACATTCTGCGGCGCAAGCCGGATAGGACGTTACTTTTTTACCCTTCATCACTTCACAAGCCGCCAAAAGCTGCGGTCCGTGACAAATGGCAGCCACAGGCTTACCTTGCGCAAAAAATTCTTTCACAATGGCAATAGCCTGAGGATACATGCGCACATACTCAGGAGCGCGTCCTCCAGGAACTACGAGGCCCACAAAATCGGCAGCCTTTACGCTTTCCAAGGCTGCGTCAACTGGAATACGATGGCCAGTCAGTTCCACGTATGTATCCAGCCCGATAAAATCATGTACAACCAATTGCAGCGTTTCGCCTACTTTTTTATTAGGAGCCACAACAACCACTTCGTACCCCAGCATTTGCAGCGCCTGCTGCGGAACTTTTACTTCGTAATCTTCCGCACAATCTCCCGCCAAGAGTAAAATCTTTTTCACAGTCATGCCCTCCTTCAGGTTATGCACTTAGAATCAGACAGTTTTTTCTGTCTTTTCATTGGATTCGCCCTTGGTCAGTCATCTCCTGCAGTATTGCAAAATAAGCCTATTTTTTTACAAAACATTTACATGAGGAATTAAGGAGGATCAATTATGCGTTCGGATTTACTGTTAAAGCTCACACAAACTCATATAGAAAACCAAGACGGCCCTTGGGAAAACGTGTCCCTCACCGGCCCCCATGATCTCATTTTAATTCGCCTTTGCCAAGCTCAGCAAAAGCAGCAAGATTTTTCAGCCATAACCGCCGCTGCCTTGGGCTTTGATCCTCGCATCTTCTCCATGGCCTTAAAGCACTTAGAAAAGCAAGGGCATCTGGAAGGCGTTATCTATACCTACGAGGAGGATAATCCCTACCCTGCCGGAGTGGATTTATCCCAAGCGCACGTTACCGCCGCTGGCGAAGCCTATGAAAAAAAGCTGGGCTAACCCCAGCTTTTAGCGATTGAATCGATTCATGGCGTTCGACATACCCAATTTTAAAATTCCCTCTACAGCATCCGCCGCTTTTTCCAATACAGCTTTTAGCTCTTCTTGTTCCTCTTGGTGAAAGCGGCTCAATACATAGTCCGGCACCGCCCAGCCAGCCGGGGGACGTCCTATGCCCAGACGAACTCGATTGAACGCATCCTGTCCCAAATGACACAAGAGCGATTCAATTCCTCGATGTCCGCCGCTGCCGCCCTTCATCCGCAGACGCAGCTTTCCGGTAGGCAAATCCATATCATCATAGATTACAATGATGTCTTCCATCGCCACTTTATAAAAACGGGCCAAAGGCGCCACCGCCTCGCCGCTGAGGTTCATATAGGTCTGCGGTTTAACGAGAAGCAGCGCCTCTCCATCGCAACGCGCTTCCAAGACCTCTGCATTGTCCTTGAACCGCCAGTTTCCTTCCCACCGCTTAGCCAGCTCATCCAATACCAGCCAGCCAATGTTATGCCTAGTTTCGCTATATTCTCTGCCTGGATTTCCCAAGCCGACAATCAACTTCAACGCGCTTCCCCCGATCGAGCTAATAAAGTTTCTACTGTCACAAAGTGATACCCCTGCGCCTGGAGCTCCGGAATAATACGCCGCAGCGCCGCTATGGTCTGCGAGCGGTCTGCCTTACTACTCAAGCCTTCACCGTCATGAAGCAAAATAATCGCCCCCGGCTTGACCTGCTCCAAGGTACGCCTGGCAATAGTTTCCGCATTAATTCGCTCCCAATCCCAGCTCATAACGGACCAATCAATAATACGCATGCCCCGTTGATTGACGGCATGCAGAACCGCTGCATCGCGAAAACCATGAGGCGGGCGAAAGACTGTCGGTTTGACCCCGGTAGCCGCAAAAATAGCCTGGTTGGTATGATCCAGCTCCTCAGCCAACTCTTCCCGGCTGGATTTTAGCAAGTCCGAATGACGAAACGTATGATTTCCCAGTTGATGCCCATCTTGGACTAAAGAAGCCGCTAGTTCCGGGTAGCGCTCTACATTTTGCCCCAAAAGAAAAAAGGTCGCCGTTACGCCATATTCGCGTAAAATTTGCAACACTTGCGGCGTAAAGACCGCATCCGGCCCATCATCAAAGGTCAACGCCACCAATTTATCGGATGTTCCTTTTTGCGAGCAAACCGTATGAAAAAAGTCTGCCTCCGGCAGTATAGTACAAGCGAACGTCCCCATAAGAGCGACGCATGCCAGCCCTGCCAGCACTAGACCGCCATGGCGCAGCCGCTTTTTCCCCCACCCTTTATACTCTAAGACCAAGCCGAGCACAATAAGCACAGTGAACCAACCGGCCAAATCTTCCATACGCCAAAAAAAACCGTCCACACTCTTGCCTCCTGCATGACTAGCCGCCATACGCAAAATAGAAATTGAATAAGATATAGAGAAAACAGAGTAAACAGAGGATCCGCTTCACCTCTGCCAACTCTGTTTTCTCTTATTGAAAGAGTTTTTTCTCAGTCAAACAAGGAACTGACTGAAAGCTGCTTGTAAATACGAATCATGGCCTCTCCAAACATAGGCGCCACCGATAATACTTTGATTTTATCTAATTTCTTTTCCGGAGGCAAGGGAATTGTATTAGTAATAATTAATTCTTCAATGTTAGAGTCCTTAATACGCTGTACCGCCGGGGGGCTCAGCACGGCATGGGTGCAGCAAGCCAAAACCGACTTAGCGCCCAAACGCTGCAGTGCTCTAGCGCCTTCCGTCAGCGAGCCGGCTGTATCGACAATATCGTCAACCATGACTGCATTTTTGCCGTCAATATTGCCAATCAGATTCATTACTTCCGCTACGCCCGGCATCGGACGGCGCTTTTCAATGATGGCGATCGGCGCATGCAAGCGATCCGCCAGTTGGCGCGCCCTCGTTACGCCACCCAAGTCTGGTGAAACGACTACCAAATCCTGTAGGTTTTTTGTTTTCAAGTAGTCTGCTAAAATCGGCACACCTGGTAAATGATCCAAGGGGATATCAAAGAACCCTTGAATTTGGCCAGCATGAAGATCCATGGTAATGACCCGATCTACTCCGGCTGTCGTAAGCAAATTAGCCATCAATTTAGCCGAAATAGGTTCCCGGCCTCTGGTTTTGCGATCTTGTCTCGCATATGCATAGTACGGCACGACGGCCGTCACAGAGCGAGCCGAGGCGCGTTTCACCGCATCTACCATAATGAGCAGTTCCATGACATGATCGTTAATGTTGGGTCCGCAAGTAGGTTGTACAATAAAAACCGATTTACCTCGTACGCTTTGGTCAATCATAACCTGCGTTTCTCCATTGTTAAAATGCCCGACAAAGGCATCCCCTACCTTAATCCCCATATAGCTGGCCATCTCATGAGCCAGCTCCGGATGGGAATTCCCCGCAAACAAACAAATGTCTTCACTGCCTTGCAATACCATGTTTTTTCTTCCTGCCTTTCCTGCGTCTTTGCGCTATTTACGTTTTGCCGCCCAACCGTCAATATTCGCCTGTCGCGCCCGGGCCACGCCCAAAGCACTGGCAGGAATGTCTTTTGTAATCGTAGAGCCTGCCGCCACATAAGCGCCGGCTCCCACCGTCACTGGCGCCACCAGATTGCTGTTACAGCCGACAAAAGCCTCGTCTTCAATGGTCGTACGATGCTTCTTTTTACCGTCGTAATTTACTGTAATCGTACCGCAGCCGATGTTTACGCCACCGCCCATATCGGTATCGCCAATATAGCTCAAATGCGGCAGCTTGCTGCCAGGTCCTATCACCGAATTTTTGACTTCCACAAAGTTCCCTACTTTGACGCCTGCCTGCAACTGTGTATGCGGCCGCAAATGCACATAAGGCCCCACTGTCACGCCTTCGTCCATGGCACATTCATGGGCGTAGGTGAAGTGCACCGTACTGCCATCGCCAACTTGTACATCCGTCAGCCGCGTATTCGGGCCGATAGTACAGTTGCCACCGATGACCGTTTTTCCTTCCAACCAGGTAAACGGGTACAATACGGTATCCGCGCCGACGCTAACCTCTGCATCCACAAAGGTGCTGTCCGGATCCATCACCGTCACACCGGCAACCATCAGCTCATTTACTTTGCGCCGACGCAGGATTTTTTCCGCTTGCGCTAGTTGCTGCCGGGAATTAATACCAAGCGTCGCTTCATGATCCTCTGTACTATAGGCCCAAACGCGTTTTCCTTGACCGCCTAAAATGCCAATGACATCTGTCAAGTAATACTCGCCTTGCTGATTCTGGCAATTTACCTGCTGCAACGCCTGAAATAAAGACGTGCTATCAAAGCAATACATGCCTGTATTAATTTCATTCACTGCCAATTCGTCTGCATTCGCATCTTTTTGCTCGACAATTTTCACCACATCGCCAGCTGCATTGCGAATCACCCGCCCATAACCAGTCGGGTCCGGCATGATGGCCGTCAAAACCGTCGCTGCTGCTCCTGCGGAAGCATGCGCTTCGCAAAGCTGTTGCAGCATTTCTTCCGTAACCAACGGCGTGTCGCCGCATAATACAAGTACCGAACCTCGATGCCCTTCCAACAGCCCTTGCGCTTGCAATACCGCGTGACCGGTTCCCAATTGTTCTTCTTGCAGCACTGTTTCCGCTTGACCTTCCAGTAAGGTCTGCACTTTTTCACTGCCGAACCCGATAATCGCTACGCTGCGTGAACACCCAGCCTTGCGAGCTGCATCCAGCACATGCTGCACCATAGGTTTGCCGCCTACTTCGTGCAAAACCTTTGGTAAAGCGGATTTCATCCGGGTCCCTTTGCCAGCTGCCAAAATTACAGCTACCAATTCCCCCATTGTTTTACCCCCATTTCTCCTCGACCAACACTTGTTTTACAACCATGTTAGTCTCTCTATGTATCGCCAGTTCCAGCGCAAAAAAGCCCATGGTAAAAAAGCTACACGAATTTCGCGGAAAAAGCAAGTCAAAGCCGCCCGTATATTATAATAAAAACAAGCATTCTTCGCTCTTTAGTAGCAATATCTCTTTTTTTCGGCAAGGATGCTTCGTTTTACATCTTTCATTCAATAGGACGAATATCTATTTTCTTGCTCCACTCGTCTACTTCATGAAGCATAAGTAAGCTTGTATAGCCTTCCACAAGCTTGCGCTGCGGCTCGGCTGTGGCAATCAGCACGCCAGTGCCAACTACCTCCGCTCCTACTTCCATCGCCAAATCAGCCATGCCTTTAGCCGTACCGCCAGCTTTCATAAAATCATCAATTAAAAGAACGCGCGCTCCTACAGGCAAAGCGCGCTTCGGCAGCGACATAGTCTGAATGCGTCGTGTAGAGCCACTGACATAGTTAATGCTCACCGAAGGCCCTTCAGTTACTTTGCTTCCTTGACGCACAATGACCAAGGGCAAATCAAATGCTCGAGCCGTCATAAAAGCCAGCGGAATTCCCTTGGTCTCTACCGTCATAATATAATCTGGCCGCAAATGAGCCAGCTTAGTCATAAAAACTTCGCCGATCTGCGCCATCAAAGCCGGTTGAAACAGCAAATCAGTCATATACAAAAAACCGCCTGCAATAATGCGTTCCGGTTCTTTCAAACGCAAAGCCAGTTCCTGCAAAATAGCCTGTTCTCGCTCGCCTTCGCGACGAGGCAAGAAGCGCACGCCTCCGGCTGCGCCAGCAACGGTTTCCAGCGTTCCTAAACCAAACTGCTGCAACGCCTGCTTGATCGTCACCATATCCTCGCTCAGCGTTGATTTGGCGGTGCCAAAGCGTTCACTAAAATAGCTTAACGGGAAAAGACGGCTTGGCATATCCACGAGAAGCTTGGTTAATGCCACCACCCTCTCAATCCTCCGTACTTTTTCCACTACGGTTCCTCCCATTCGCATTTATTCCCGAATATTAAGTTCAATTATACCATTCATCTTACGCTTTTTCATCGTCTTGGGAAAATTTTTCTTAGAAGGGGGAACACACAGAACAACAGAGAAAAGCCAAAGGAGTAACATGTGGGAATGAATGAGGCCACGGCGGCCGTGATTGTATTTGAGACTTTTGGGAAGCAAGACGGTCCGCGGGACGCAAAAGCAGGAGGCGGCGGAGAAAAGTTCCGTATGTCTAAGCGCCAGTGAGTTCGCGGAACTGCTGTCGACTCCTGTTTTGGCGAGGCGCGCGAAAATCTTGTCTCAAATACAGTTATGCCTCCGTTCATACCACATAATCTTGCCCCCCTTTCGCGTCTTTCGTGTATTTCGTGATTCGTTAGCAACGTTTCTCGATTTTATTATCCAACCGCGAAAATCGCGAAATTTGATTTGTCGTTCTCACAAACCCGCTCTATTCCTCCTGTCTTAGCCTCTCAAAACTTATAATGGTGTATCAAAAAAGCATGGCATCAAAATGCCATGCTTTTCAAGTCTACTTAGCGATCTTTGTTTTGCTGCTGCCGACGCTCATTGATATCCTGTAGCAGCGTCTGCTCTGAGTTAGCCATATGCTCCACTGCCAATTGCTGAGCCAAATCGACATCGCGCGCCGCAATGGCTTCCACCAACTGCGTATGTTCTTCGATTGTTTTTTTCAAACGTCCCGGATAGGCCATGGAGATAGTCCGGAAACGTGTTAGCTGCTCTCGCAAGTTGTTGATAATGCCAACTAGGCGGTCATTGCGGCTGGCTCGGTACAAAATATCATGAAACTGACCGTCTAGTTCCACGATTTTTTCCATATTGCCATTATCTACGCAAGCGCTGATTTGCACCAACAAGCGTTCCATCTGCTCTAGTTCTTCTTCTGTAATGCGTTCCGCCGCCAAGCCATTGGCCAGCGAATCCAACGCGGAACGCACTTCGAATACTTCATTGATGTCTTTAATGGACAAATCCGCCACATAGGTGCCTCGGCGCGGAATCATAATCACAAAACCTTCCAGCTCCAGCTTACGAATTGCTTCGCGAACCGGAGTCCGGCTTACACCCAGCTCCTCGGCCAACTGAATTTCCATTAAACGTTCTCCCGGGCGCAATACACCGCTAATAATCGCTTCCCGTAATGTTTCACACACCACTTCCCGCAAAGGTTGGTAGCTGTCTAATTTTACCGGCAACAATCTCCGTTCCATATCACTCACCATCCACTTTCCTCACTGTCTTTGCTGTAAAAATCGAGACTCTATCGCCCCAGCTACGACGGAGCCGCTCTGCTACGTCACCCGCTGCCTCTTCATTTTCCGTCAAAGCAAATACTGTAGGTCCGCTGCCGGACATTAAGGAAGCCATCGCACCCTGGCGCAGCATATCCTCTTTCAGTTTCTGAATCTCCGGGTGTTCGCTAATTGTAACCGATTCTAAAACATTGCACAATCGCGAAGCTATGCCTTCTAAGCTCCCCTTTTGCAGCGCTGTTTTTAAGCCTGTCAAATCCGGCCTTTTCTTTACTTTCGTCGCTGCAAAATGCCCGTACACCCAAGCTGTTGAAACAGCCACAGGCAGCTTTGCCAATACGACGCCGCATTCAGGCATTGCCGGCAATTCTTCGAGTTCCGTCCCTCTGCCAGTTGCAAGACGTGTGCCGCCTAGCAAACAAAAGGGAACATCCGAACCCAACTGAGCTCCTAATTCCAAAAGGTCCTGCTGCGTCAGCCCCGCTTGCCATAGCTTATTCACACCGCGCAAGACAGACGCCGCATCAGCGCTGCCTCCAGCCAAGCCAGCCGCTAAGGGGATTTTCTTTTTCAAGGTAATAGCTACGCCTTTCGTAATAGCGCATTTCTGCCGCACAAGCTCCGCCGCGCGCCAAGCCAAGTTTCTTGAGTCCGCTTCCAATCCGGGGACGTTTACCTGCAGTGAAATATCTTGTGCTTCTTGCAAAATGATTTCATCCGCCAAACTAACACTTTGCATAATCATAGACACTTCATGATACCCGTCCGGACGCTTACCCAACACATCAAGAGAAAGATTGATCTTGGCGTTTCCGTGAAGAATCATGGCTTCGCTCATGCGTTAATTTGCTTCAGCATTATTTCTTCATCAGAGGTAATGATGCTGTCAATTTCCAGTAAGATGAGTAGTCGTCCATCCACTTTGCCAACGCCTTGTATATATTTCGCATCTAACACAAAGGATGGCGGCGGCGGTTCAATTTCCGATTGCGACAGGCGAATTACCTCGGCTACCGCATCAACAATTACGCCAATAGTCTGCCCGGATACTTCCACGATAATAATACGAGTATCGTCATTATAGGCTCCTGCTTCCAACTGAAATCGCTTGCGCATGTCCAAAACAGGAATAATGCGTCCTCGTAAATTAATGATTCCTTCCACAAAGGAAGGAGTCTGCGGCATTTTGGTAATCGGCACTAAACGATTGATCTCTTGCACTTTGGTAATGGGTAAAGCATATTCCTCATTGGCCAAACGGAAGATCACCATCTGTAATTCATCGAGCTTCAGTTCTTGATTGACTTGAACTTCTTCCATGGCACAGCCCTCCTGTCTTTTGTTCTTTACAGAAATATTCACTATACGCTTTATTATAGGTGATTCTACGGCTAAATTCAAAGCAATCTATATGCCACATCATGGAAATTCGCCATTTCCTTCGTTTTTCCTGCCAACAAAAAAGCCCGCTGCATAGAAATGCTGGTGTGCTCCCCGTCAATAGGACAATCAAACAATATAAAGAGTTCCTTTACAGCTCATCCGTTTGGATGAGCTGTTTTTCTTATGCAGCGCTGTAGTGTTCGTGGTATTCATAAGGTGTCATAACGCCCAGCTTTCGTTGTAATCGGTCAAAGTTGTAGTAGTGGATATAGCTGCGGATTGCATGTATCAATTCCATTCTACTGGTAAATTTCCGGCCATAGTACATCTCGCGCTTCAGTATTCCC